>JBAYNC010000126.1:0-2505 GCA_041679025.1 Patescibacteria group bacterium | reverse complement strand
TGAATCAGCTATTTCCTCCCGCTGGTCGCTTTTAGATTCTCTTTGGTCTAAATTATCAAAGAATCCGATTGTCGGTTCTGGCTTTGGAGCTTTAGTGACTTACAAATCAAGTGATCCCAGGGTAGCCGAAACAACAGCCGACAAAATGTATACCACCTATGCTTTTGAATGGGGCTGGCTCGATGTCTGGCTGAAATTAGGAATCTTAGGTCTATTAGCTTATTTATATCTACTAGCTAAGATCATTAAAGGAGCATGGGTCAATAATGTACCGCTAGCCCTAAGCATTGTTATTATTCTAGTAGTTAATATGTTTACTCCTTATGCCAATCACCCGCTAGGAATTACATGGATTATGCTCTCGGCTCTATGGGTTTATAATTATCAATTAGAAAAGAAATAATATGAAAAAATATCTTCTCGAAATTACTGTCTTTATCAGTGGTGCCGTTGTTATGGTTTTTGAGTTGGTTGGCTCTCGTTTAGTAGCTCCTTATTTAGGCACTTCAATTTATGTTTGGACAGCCTTAATTGGTGTAATTTTAGCTAGTCTGAGTCTGGGTTATTTTATCGGTGGAAAATTAGCAGACAGATCAGCTTCTTACGCTAACTTAGGTTGGATTATTTTTTTAGCTGGCATTGGTGTAGTTATTCCAGCTTTTATTAAGACGATGGTCATGGAGTCACTGTTAAGCTTTGGCAGTCAGGTCGCTTTAGCTGCTTTATTTTCCGCTATTATTTTATTTTCTATACCTAGTTTTTTGTTAGGTATAGTGTCCCCCTATGCTGTTAAACTTAAAATTAAAAATTTAAATAGCTCGGGTCAAACCGTTGGCAACCTTTATGCCTTATCAACGGCCGGCAGTATTGTTGGTACTTTTTTAGCCGGCTTTCTAATTATTCCATTATTGGGTGTTACCAAAATTATCTTTTTACTTTCAGCCATTTTAGTTCTACTGTCACTATTTCTTTTAGCTGACAAATTCTTTTATCGTTTATTTATTTTATTCTTTTTAGTCTCGAGTATTTTTGCTGTTTCTTGGTTGGAACAAAGGCAATATGTTCAAACCGGAAAAATATCCTTTAGCACTCCCTATAACGAAGTGTTAATTTTTAAGGGAAAAGATCAAAGCACCGATCGACCAACGTTAAACTTATCAACTGATCGTTTTGGGCGACAATCAACTATGTTTTTAGATGGTAATGATCTCTCTTCTGAATATAGTCGTTTTTATCGTCTAATGGAGCATTTTAATCCAGGATTTAAAGAGACTCTAATGATTGGGGGTGCGGCCTATATTTATCCGCAATATTATTTGAGACAATATCCTGAAGCTAAAATGGATGTGGTAGAAATTGATCCGAAATTGACCGAGTTAGCTCGAAAATATTTTTCTCTTCAAGATGACCCCCGACTTAATATTATTCACGAAGATGGTCGGGTCTTTCTTAATCAAAATAAAAAGAAGTACGACGTAGTACTAATGGATGCTTTTAATTCTATCTCCATCCCGCCCCAATTAGCCAGCAAGGAAGCGGTCGAAGCAGTCTATAATTCTCTAGATGATGAGGGAATTGTTTTAGTTAATATTATTTCCGCTGTTAGTGGTCGCCGAAGTTTATTTTTGCAAGCCGAATACACCGCCTACAAAGCAGTTTTCCCGCAAGTCATGGTTTTTGTGGTTAATGAGCCGGGCAAGACTGAGATAGCGCAAAATTTGATGTTGGTAGCACTAAAGTCAGATCAGAAGCCAAAATTATCCAATACCAATTCGGAGCTGAATTTATTATTACAAAGATTTTATCCAGGTGAGATAAAATCTATTGAGAGAATGATTACCGACGACTACGCTCCGGTTGATCATTATATGTCCCAAGTTCTGCTTTAATTATTAGTATTGCCTTATTCTTTCAAATATTGTATATTTAATATCATCAAAATTAATAAAAAGAAATAATAAAAACAAACATTATGCCAGAACAACAAATCATTACGCCTGAGGGATACAGCAAGTTAAAAGACGAATTAGAGCTGTTATCTACCACTAGACGCCGTGAAATTGCTGATCGCATTGAGAAGGCCAAAGAATTGGGTGATCTAAGCGAGAATGCGGAATACACTGAAGCTAAAGACGCTCAAGCCTTAAACGAGGGTCGGATTGCTGAGTTAACCGGAACATTAAAGAATGTTTTAATCGTGGATAATAATAAAAAGTCCAAAAATGAAGTAGCAATGGGATCAACTGTTGTTGTTCAATATGACGGAAAAGAGAAAGAATATACTATTGTTAGTTTTAACGAAGCTAGTCCAGCTGATGGCAAGATTTCTAATGAGTCACCAATTGGTCTCGCTTTCTTACATCGAAGTCGAGGAGATGAAGTAGTTGTTGAGACTCCTCGCGGAGAAGTAAAATATAAGATTATTGATATTAAATAAATTTATGGAGAATACAAACCCCGGTTCCGAGAGAGAAGAACGTCTCAAAAAACTGGAGCCTCTAAAAG
>JBAYNC010000125.1:0-2596 GCA_041679025.1 Patescibacteria group bacterium | reverse complement strand
ATAAATAATACCTCTAAATTATAGCATAATTCTAACGTTTATCCAAGAAAACCGGCTTGAGTCTGGTGGTGGTCAAGTTCATGACCCAGAAGAAGGCAAAAATTAGGCCTAAATTCCAAACTAATTCCAGCCCCAAACCAGACCAGAAATTGGCTTGCCACAAGAAAAACCCCTGATCCGACAAAAAATCGCTCAAATAAAATAGAAAATAAAGGACAAAATTATAAAACAAAGTGGTGAAAAAGGTTAAAGCTAAAAAAGAATAAGCCGAACGATTAGTAAACCAATTGGCCAATAAGGCATCGGCGAAGAAGACAGTTAAAAAAAGAGTCAAACCATAAAAACCAAATAATTGAAAAGAAAAAATATCGACCAAAAATCCTAAGGCTAAGGCTAACATCACAACAAGTTTAAGATCCAAAAAAAATAAAAATAAAATTAAAGCTAATAAAACAATATTAATCCGACTCAGAAAATAAGGCCCAGGATTAATTAATGATAATTGTGAAAAGACTATCAATAACAAGAGGCCGATATAGAATAAGATAATAAAATATTTTTTCATAAAAAAAAATAAATTAGGGTAAGACGACCGACACTACACCTAAATTATCAAAATTGACTAAAGGTTCAACGCTAATATTTTGCCAAACATCGTTTTCATTATTATTCAATTGGCTAACTCGGCCCAAAACCAACCCGGCCGGGATATTCTTTTCCAGGCCAGAAGTAACCACAATATCATTTTCATTGATTTTTTCTGTTTGACCGACAAAATTAATTTTGACAGTCAAACCTAAATCTCCCTCGGTCACTCCGATAGTTCGGTTCTGATTTAAAATACTAACAGCTAATTTACAAGAATTATTAATCAACAAACAAACCTGGGCCGAGTCCTCTCTGGCCTCTAAAACTTTGCCAATAACCACCCCTTGGCCATTAACAACCACCAAACCAGGAATTAAATTATTTTTACTTCCCTTATTAATAATAATATTCTGACCATATTTAACTGAATCTAAAAAATTTTCTTGAGAAGTAACATTAGCTAAAACATAATTAAATTTATTTTGGTTAAAAAAATTAAGATATTCGCGCAATTTTTGGTTTTCGCTTTCCAAATCCTTTAATCGAGCATTTTCCACTATTAAATTACTAACCTGGCCTTCCAAGTCGTTAACCTTAGCATTTAAATCAGCTTGAGAAGCTTTATCATTGTTATCAGCCCTCCAACCAGAGCTAAAATTATATAATCTTCCTAAAATCGGCTGACTAGCTCTAATCACTAGTTTCTCAAAAGGCGACAAGACTCCGATAAAATGAAAAAAAATAAGTAGTCCAGCAACTACTATTATTTTAGCATGTTGTTTAATTCTATTTTTTGGCATATTACATCAGGTTTGGCAGAACCATCACTTTTTCCAATAATTTTTCATTGGCAAATAAAAGGCCGGTGCCACGAGCCATGCAAGTCAAAGGATCGTCCACCACAACAACTGGAATTTTAGCTGCAACTGAGATTAATTCAGCTAGACCATAAAGCAAAGCTCCGCCACCAGTTAAATAAATTCCACTCTCATAAACATCAGAAACTAATTCTGGTGGAGTAGACTCCAAAGTTAACTTGATATTATCAACCATCTTGCTGACGGTTCGGCTAATAGCTTCTCTAATTTGAGCATCACTAACCATAATTGATTTCGGAAGTCCATTAATCAAATCACGACCGCGGACTTCCATTTCTCGTGGCTCAGAGAAAGGAATAACCGAGCCTAATTGAATCTTAATCCTCTCAGCTAATTGTTCACCAATTAAAAGATTAAATTCTTCGCGAATATAATCAATAATATTATTATCGAGTTCGTTACCAGCAAAACGCAAAGATTTGAAAGAAACTACTCCGCCCAAAGAAATAACAGCGATGTCGGTTGTGCCACCACCGATATCCACAACCATGCTAGCCGTGGCATCTAAAACTGGCAACCGAGCTCCAATAGCTGAAGCCATAACTTCCTCCACTAAATAGACCTTCCGAGCTCCAGCTGAACGAGCAGCATCTTCAACGGCTTTCTTTTCAACTTCAGTAATACCCAAAGGAATACCAATAATTACCCGTGGGCGAGGAATAAGAGAAAAATTTTCATTATGCACTTTTTTAATAAAATAACGTAACATCTTTTCGGTCACTTCAAAATCAGAAATAACGCCATCAATAAGTGGCTTGATAGTTTGGATATGACTCGGGGTTTTGCCTACCATTTTCTTAGCTTCCCGACCAATCTCTAAAATTTCAGTAGTTCGGCTATTAATCGCCACTACACTCGGTTCGTTGATAATAATTCCCTTCTTATCAACATAAACCAAGGTATTTTTAGTACCCAAATCAACCCCTAAATCATGACCGAAGCGACTAAATTTTGCTAAAAATTTTCCCCACATGCTATTAATGGCTAAATTTATTGATAATTTGATCTAGCGGAATAATTTCCATCTGATCGCTGTTTCGCGCTTTAAGCTCCACGCCACCGGCTTGTAAGGTTTTGGCGGAAACTACCAAACGATAAGGACAACCGATTAAATCGGCATCGGCAAACTT
>JBAYNC010000124.1:0-2668 GCA_041679025.1 Patescibacteria group bacterium | reverse complement strand
ATCTTTCTTTGATTAACAATTATTTGAAATACTATAATAACTCCAGATTACACCTTGGGTTGGGACTTAAAACCCCAGCTCAATTTATTAGTTAGTGTTTCCAAGGTGCTGGTCAGAAAACGTCGGTTCTATCCCCTCTCTATATGAGACATAATAAAAATAAAAAATAGGCCAACATTAGCCTATTTAATACTTTCTCCCGAGGTCGGAAAGCCTTGTTTTCATTAAGGTCAATAATGCAAAGAGAGTGGTAAAAATAACTTTGATAATTCAAACCTTAATGTTTTCTTTCTCGACCTTCCAAGTATCGATTTAATGCCTCCTCGGAAGTCAACCAATTACGTCCATCTTTGTGAGCCTCAAGCTTGCCCTGACGCGCCAAAAGATTTAAATACTTTTCTGAATATGGTGTTTTTTTACTGAGTTCTGATAACGATAAAAAATTTTCTTTCTTCCCACCAGTTGTTAACATCTTTAAATAGATATCTAAAGACCTCTCAACGGCCTGAGCCACAAATTTTGTTAGTGGTTTATAATTACCTAGATCAGCCTGGGCCAAAACTGTATAATATTTTTTGCGATCGTTTTTAAGAATAATCGCCAAAGGAAAACTGGCCTGCATTAGAACAATATTCATTATTAAACGTGCCGTGCGACCGTTCCCATCAAAAAAAGGATGAATATGGACTAACTTATGATGGACCAACCCAGCCAGTTCAACCGGATGAAGCTTAGTTCTATTTTTTCCAATCCAAACCACCAAATCATCCATTAATTTAGGGATAGCGATTGCTTCGGGCGGATTATGCTTAGAGCCACCAATTCGAACATTACCAGTTCGATATTTTCCCGCCCAATCTTTATCAATATTTTGAGTAACCAACTGTTGCAACGACCGAATCAATCTTTCTGAGATGGTGTTTCTTTTGTCTTTTTCGACTAAATTATATAAATACCCCAGAGCTTCTTTTTGATTTTTGGCCTCTAGATGATCCTTAAAAGGCTTACCCTTGACAGTTATCCCCTCATTAATAACCAAGAAGGTTTCTTTTAAGGTTAGGCTATTCCCTTCAATAGCATTAGAATTATAAGTCATCTCAATTTCAAATTGCTCTCTAATCTTTGAAATCGCTGAAGTCGGCAAAGGACGAAGCTTATTTAACCTATCTTTTTTGTCATCTAATCTTTGTTGTAATTTTTCTTCTAAATAAATCATATGTTTATTAAAGTTAGCTTAATATGGTATACATTATATTTCCTACTATACCATATTAGAGCAAGACAAGCAAGAGGGCTATAAAAAGGGGCTCTTTCTAATGGATTTGGGCTAATTATTACGATTACAAGATCAATCTTTTGAGCTTACCAGAAGTTATCAATTTTTATCAATTCTCCGTCACGATAGCGCCACTGCCTTTGGTCTCGCTAGCAATACAAGGGAGGGTGGTAAAAACTAATTTTGATAAAAAAACCTTGAATATAAACTAAAAACACCGTATGATACGGTGCTCTTAGCGAACAATTGTTCTGATTGGCTCGCTTGGAGGGACTGCTTTCGAACTTTATTTAAAGATTATAAGGTAAAAATTAAATAAAAAAACGGAGTATTGGTTATTCTCCGCTTTTTAACAAGGATTGGATTAATCTATATTTGTTATAAACTTTAGATCCCATAAACCTTATTGGTAATTTCTTTTCGCTGTTCTTCGTTTAATCGATAAATATTCACTTCCCATACTGGGTAGCCGTTTTTAACAGCCACTTGCCTTTCGATTACTAAATGCGAGAAATGGCCCACATTTTCCATCCAGCAAGTCTTTTTTTCATCTTCAACGATTCTATCAATAATTGACTTACTCCCTGATAACATGGGAATTTCTTTTAAGCCCAATCTTATCCCCCAGATATATAGCTCACTAATACTATCAGGATCAAGGCCCTCAATTTCTCCATCCTCTAAAAATGGAAACTCTTCCTCGGCTTCAACTTCAGCCAGAGTTCGTGTGTCGAATAAGTTCAACATCCTATTTAAATCATAGGAGTAATCGAAAAAGTTGATAGCACGAAAGCTGGTGTCTTGTTTGTAAATTTTTTCAAGAGTAATCTTGGCAATTTTATTTGTTGAATACATTTTTTAACGTACGGATTATCGTCCAAGTACTTTAGGACTAGCTTATTAACCGCTAATAAACAAACGAGATAATTTTTTTCCTTATTGGCATCTAGGGAGTTTCTCAATTCACCCCAATTTAATAATAAGATTATATCATATAATCTTATTATTGTCAATCTCATAACAAAAAATAGGCTAATATTAGCCTATTTATCGCTTGCTCCCCTTCGTGGACGCATTCAGAACTCAGAATTGGATAAAGGTTAAGGAAGAAATAGGAATATTAACTAGTTTTTGGAAATAAAAAAGCCAAAGGTTTTATCCAATGGCTTAACAATCTATGTCTTATTTGACGTAGTTTTATTTAACTAATGAGTTAACTGGCAATAAATGCGCCTTAGCCTGCATCTCTCTCTCAAAACTTTTCTTATCAAGAGTTATTTGATACACACCAGGAATCATGCCTTCGATTTTAAACAGGGTTGTAAAAAAAAGCTTGAATTCTCTGTTGTTTTGCCATAACCAAGAATTGATGAATATTTCTACTTTATCAGT
>JBAYNC010000123.1:0-2684 GCA_041679025.1 Patescibacteria group bacterium | reverse complement strand
GTTATCAAAAAGCTGACTGACAAAGGTTTTGGTTTTATCGCTCCAGAAGGCGAAGAAAAGGATTTATTCTTCCACAGCAATGCTTTGGTTGATGTCCAATTCAACGAATTAAGAGAGGGTGATACCGTTACTTTTGAATCAGAAAGATCTCCAAAAGGCATGAATGCAGTAAACGTAAGACGCGTTTAATAGCATTTATCCACAAAAAACCGCTTAGGATTTCCTGGGCGGTTTTTTGTTATATAAAAAATCAAAAATATTGATTTTTCATTAATCCCAAAATGATCCCTTTTTATTTTAGACAAAGGATCAATAATATGCTAAATTTAGAGTATGAAAATCAATGAATGGTTTAACCAGCATCCCAAATTACTGTCATTAATAATCATCCTAATCCTGATTATCTTTTTTCTGTGGCTAACTATTTCGCTTCCGCTCACCAAAATAAACAGCATGAAAGTAGTTGAAGCTAATGGCTCAACCGCAGGGATTACCGATCAAAAAGACAAAACAGAGAATGAGCCAAAAAAAGAAAAAAATCCAGAAAAAGAAATCAGAGGCATTTACCTCACTGCTTATTCCGCCGGAAATCCGAATAAAGTGGATAAAGTAATTTCCGAGATCAAAGGCACGGCAATAAACGCCGTAATTATTGATATCAAAGATTATTCCGGCTACCTCAGCTATGATAGTGATATTGCCATGGTTAATGAATTGGGACTAGAGCAAATTAAAATCAAGAATATTTCTGAAGTCATATCTAAATTTAAACAGAATGATATCTATGTAATTGCTCGCATCGCCGTCTTTCAAGATCCGGCTCTAGCCACTAAAAGACCAAGTTGGGCTGTTCAAAATAAAAATACTGGAACAATCTGGAAAGATAATAAGGGGCTAAGTTGGTTAGATCCAGCCAACTCAGCAGTTTGGAAATACCACGCTGAGATTGCCAAAGAAGCTATTAAATTAGGTTTCGATGAAATAAATTTAGATTATATTCGCTTTCCATCTGATGGAGCAATATCAGCCATGAGTTTTCCTAGTTGGAAAAATAACGGAACCAAGGCCGAGGTTATCAAAAGATTTTTTGCCTTTTTTGCTAAGGAATTATCCGGCGAACCAGCCTACACCTCAGCCGATCTTTTTGGACTAACAACAACCATCAAAAATGATATGAATATCGGTCAACTCTTAGAAAATGCCGCACCCTATTTTGACTACCTTTGCCCCATGGTCTATCCTTCTCATTATCCGAATGGCTATCTAGGCTACAAAAACCCAGCCGATCATCCTTATGAAATTATTTTTAAGGCTATTACTTCCGCCAACGAGAGGCTGGCCTCAAGCACTCCGGTAAGAGCCAAAATCAGACCCTGGATTCAAGATTTTGATCTAGGAGCTAGTTATACTGCTGAAATGATTAAATTAGAAATTAAAGCTAACAAAGATGCTAAAGGATTCGGTTATTTAGTTTGGGATCCACGGAATGTTTATACCTGGGAAGCTTTTAAATAAAAAATATGGATTTTATTCAAGCAACAATTATTGGAATTATTGAGGGTCTAACTGAATTTCTGCCAGTGTCTTCCACGGCCCACATGATTATTGGCTCTAAATTAATGGGTATTAATTCAAGCGAGTTTACCAAAACTTTTGAAATTGTGATTCAGCTTGGGGCCATTTTAGCAGTAGTCATGTTGTACATAAAACAATTATTAAACTGGCAAAACATCAAGAAACTAATCGTCGCTTTTATCCCCACCGCCATTATCGGATTTACTCTTTATAAACTAGTCAAATCATATTTAATGGAAAACCTGACTATTATTGTTTGGGCTTTAATTATTGGGGGAATCATATTAATAATCTTTGAAAAATTCTACGCTAAAAAAGATGGTCCTGAAGAAGATAGCGGAATTCAAAAAATATCATACAAGCAATGTTTATATATTGGTCTTTTTCAATCACTGGCAATAATCCCGGGGGTTTCCAGATCAGCCGCCACAATTATCGGTGGTCTAACATTAGGACTAAAGCGAAAAACAATTGTGGAATTTTCTTTCTTACTAGCCGTTCCAACCATGATTGCCGCTTCCGGTCTTGATCTGATTCAAGGCTCTGGAGGAATTACAACCTCTCAATTCAAAATTTTAGGGTTAGGATTTATAGTCGCCTTTATCGTTGGTGGGTTAAGCGTCAAATTTTTCTTGAAATATATTCAAAAACATAATTTTATTCCTTTCGGCATCTATCGAATAATTATTGGTCTCGCCCTACTTCTATTTTTAATCTAATAACCAAATAACAACATGATGAATGAACAATTAAAAGTTAATTATGAAGCAACCGCAAAAAAAATTGCCGCCGAAACAGTCACAACCCTAGTCAATGGCGGTGATCTAGATGAGGCCAAGGAATTTGCTCAGAAAGCTATTAATGATTGGCAAGAAGAAGGGAAAAAAGATATTATTGACGATTTCAAGAAATGGCTCAAAGAAGAAAAAGATATAATAATTGAAGAATAATACTCAATCTTAACATTACAAAATGACCTACTCCCCGCACTCAAAAAGGCCATCATAAATGATGGTCTTTTTTCATACGGGGTTTCTTGTTATCGGTCATCAAAACCCGAGCGTACTAACTTGAGGCATATCCTTCTGTCCTTGCCAGGCAATGTATTT
>JBAYNC010000122.1:0-2827 GCA_041679025.1 Patescibacteria group bacterium | reverse complement strand
TTTAACTAAATTCCCAACTGTCAGAGCCACTACTTTAAGTCCCGCGATCTATCGGTTAAAAAATTTGGCTTATCGCTTGGTCATTTGGTTAGCTTTAAAGAGGGCTCAAAAAATTATTACTGTTTCCGAATTCACTAAAAATGATATTATTGAGCAATTTCATATTCATCAAGAAAAGATCATTGTAACTTATGAGGGGGTAGCTAATTTAGCTAAAGGAAATGATACTTTATTTGTAAAAAAGATGGATGAAGATAGTGCCTTGAGTCGTTATCAGATTAAAGATAATTTTTTATTATATATTGGCAATGCTTATCCACACAAAAATCTAGAGGGCTTAGTGCAAGTTTTTTCTAGGGTTTTTAAAAAACATCCTGAGTTGCGCTTGGTTTTAGTGGGGAAGAGTGATTATTTTTACGAACGGGTTAAGGCCTATGCCGCCTCTTTGAAGCTTTATCAAAAAGATGAAAACACTAGTCCGATTATTTTCCCGGGATATGTTTCTGATGCTGAGTTGGAAATCCTCTTTAAGAAAGCTCTTTTTTATATTTTTCCTTCTCTTTATGAAGGTTTTGGTTTGCCACCCCTTGAGGCTATGGCTAAGGGTTGCCCGGTTTTGAGTTCCAACAAGTCTAGTATGCCGGAGATTTTGGGCGAAGCTGCTTTCTATTTTAATCCAGAAAGCAAAGATCAGATGGAGTCGGCAATTGAAAAAATGATAACCGATGAAAACCTTAGAGCTGATTTAATTAAAAAAGGTTTTAATCAATCTAAAAAATATAATTGGTGGGAATGTGCTTATGCCACTTACAAGGTGTATAACTCGGTTCTTTATGGCAATTAAAAAGCATCATGTTAAAATTAATGTAGTCGATGGTGAGCGACAAGCACCAGGCCAGTCGTCTTTTTTGGTTGATTTACGGTCGATTAATACTCCTGCTTCGGAGAATAATTTAGATTCTTTAGCTTCTTCTGAATTAAAAAATAATTCAGCTGATTTTTTAGTAGCTAGCAAAAAGCAGGACGAGCCATTGGGTTTAGGCGGTGCTAAAATTAGAAAAATATTTTTTCGCTCTTTCCATCGTTTGTTTTTTTACTCTTCTATTGCTGGAAGAAAATTATCTGGCATTTTCAGGAATGGCTTTAATTATTTAAGTCATTTTAAATTAAAAAAGAGAGATATAGATATTATTCCTCTTCGAAAATTATTGCCTCAACCAAAAAGGAAGCATTCAATGTGGTCATTTATCTTAATTTTATTATTAATCATTATTCCTTTTAAACTATTAACTTATTATCAAATTTTAAATTTAGATTCTTGGCAAAATAGTCTTATCGGTCAGTCGATGTCTGGCGTCAATAAAATGATATTAGCTTCGGATTCGGCTGGTGTTTTGAATTTGGATGAAGCTAGTCAAGGATTTGGTCAGGCCAGCGAAGACTTTGCTAAAGCCCAAGAACGTTTAAAAGAAGTTGATGAACTCGTGTTGGCTCTAGCTTCTTTTTCGGGGGATGAGAAAATCAAGTTAGCTTCTCAGAGTAAAAAACTTTTATTAGCCGGAGAAATCAGTGCTCGTTTAGGTTCTAATTTGACTTTGGCTCTTGATAGCCTGGTTGGTAGCGGGCAGATGAACGAAAAAATTGGTCCCCGGATTGATAATTTTAGAATTTATGGTCGAGAAGCTATTTCTGATATTAAAGAATTAAATCGAGTCTTGGATCGAGTTGATCCAAAATTTTTACCAAGTGAATACCGGCAAAAATTTATTGATTTAAAGGGTGAGTTGTCAACACTTCAAGGAGGGTTAATCAATTTTGTTAATTTAGCTAATAGTCTGGGTGATTTTTTGGGATCAAACATTGATAAAAGGTATTTATTAGTTTTTCAAAATAATAATGAATTACGGGCCTCGGGTGGTTTTGTCGGTAGTTATCCCTTAGTTGATCTTCGAGATGGTCGCATCAAAAATTTGGAGGTTCCTGGTGGCGGTTCTTATGACACTGCCGGCGGACTGAGAGTTTTAATAGCAGCCCCACAACCATTGTGGTTGGTAAATCCACTTTGGCATTTTTGGGATGCTAATTGGTGGCCTGATTGGGAGCTATCAGCTAAAAATTTAATGTGGTTTTTGGAAAAGAGTGATGGACCAAGTGTTGACGGGGCGATCTCTTTTACTCCGACAGTGATTGAAAAACTTTTGACGGTTACCGGCCCGATAGATCTTAGTGAAAAATATGGAGTAATTATTACCGCTGATAATTTTTGGGAAGTAACTCAAAGTATTGTTGAAAAAACTGGCAATCCAGAGATTTATGCTTCTTCCACTCCTTTGGGGCAACAATTAGTTGAGAGTGTCCAAAAAAATGAAGAAATTCTTGCTTCTCAATCAAAGGAACGACCCAAAGAAATAATTGGTGATTTAATGGACAAGATTATGTTGGAGTTGCCAAAGAAATTAGATCGACAGAATCTATTTAAATTATTGAAGATTGTAGATGAGAGTTTAAATGAAAAGCAGGTAATGTTTTATTTTTCCGATTTTAACCTGCAACAAAAAATGGTTAGTAATTCTTGGGCTGGAAAAATTAAGTCCGCTCCTAATGACTATCTCTCAGTTATTAATACTAATATCGCTGGAGCCAAAAGTGATCGGGTAATAGAAGAAAGCATTAATCATCAAATTGAAATTCAATCCGACGGTTATATTTTTGATAATTTAACCATCACTAGATCCCATTTGGGTCAAAAGGGTGTTCCTTTTACTGGGGTTAGAAATGTGGATTGGATGAGAATTTATGTTCCTTTGGGTAGTGAGCTTTTGGAATC
>JBAYNC010000121.1:0-2993 GCA_041679025.1 Patescibacteria group bacterium | reverse complement strand
TTCATCTAAAAAATATTGGGTATGCAAAAAATGTAGTTGTAAAATTGAAAAATTTTAATAATAAACTAAAACTTTTTTATGGAATCAAATAAACCAATCGATAAGCCAAAAGGCTTAAAAGATTTTAAAAATTTTATGAGTCTAAATGGTGATGGGTGGGTTTTAACAAATAGCACCAAATTAATGGTGGGTTATCAAAAAAACATCCAAGCAGAAAAGGGCAACTGTTTAATTACTGTTATTTTGCTATTACTTGGAATTATTCCTGGCCTTTTATATCTTTATTTTTCTTACCAATCGGCGTCGACTAAACAATTAGCCGTTTCAGTTGATGAGGACGGTTGTTTAACCGCTTCGGGTGATGAGGACGGATTAGAATTATATAATCAATTTGCAGGTGGCGACTCAATTAAAAAGGATAGTTGGTTTGGTTTATTTGAATAATTTCTTTTTTTCGTGCAAGAAGAAATATACTTATAAATAAAAAATAATCAGATATTTTATTTTCTCAAATGTTAATGCTTTAAACAAAAAATATGATTAATTTTGTAAAAAATTTTTTAACTAAGCGAAAAGGTTCAAAGGCTTATGATGAAAAATTAAAGGAATTCTTATCTGACGGGAAAATAGACGATAATGAAAAAGAGGAATTAAAGAAAATAGCGAAGGAATATAATTTGCAAGAAGAGGATTTGCAAGAGGCACATAAAAAGGCCTGTTCCTTAACTTTTGACGATATTACTAAAGACGAAAAAATTACCGAAGAAGAAAAAATGGCACTGGACGAATTAATGAATTATTTTGGAGTTGAACAAAAGGATTTTAATTTTAATCAAAAAACTTTTAATAAATTTTATACTTTAGGCTTGATTGATAAAGGTATTTTGCCAGAAATAAGTGTCCCTGATTTGAATATTATTTTCAAAAAAGGCGAGGTTATCCATTGGTGCTGTCCGGCCGATTTAAGAAAAATAAAAAGAATAACTAATAGGATAAGTTATAAAGGGTTTACCGGCTCGGTAAAAATTGGTCTCGGTATTAGATATCGGGCAGGCTCTCTTGGGTATTCAACTCAGACGAGTGAATTTTTAGCGACTGAAGATACTGGCGTTTTATGGCTAACTAATCAGCGAATAGGATTTAAAGGAGATAGAAAAAACTTTGCTTTTCCTTATACAAAAATACATTCCTTCGAGGCCTCAAATTCCGCTCTCTCTATAAGCAAGGAGGGGAAAGAAACTCCAATTTTAGTTAGCCTAGACGACTACGATGTTCCTTGTATGGTTATTTCTTTTATACTTAATAAACAAAAATAAAAATGAAAGGAATATTTGGCAACAATCAGGATTCTGGCGATGTCTACGCCCTACAAAGAAGCGAACTTTTAGATGAAGAAACTTGTAATTTTTGTTTATCAATGGACGGAAGAACAGTCTCGGTTGATGATGAAATTACAAAAATAGATGAGTTTCATAAGGACTGTCGAGGAATGTGGGTTGAAATATTAAAAACCGAAGTTGACCCTCCAGAAATTAATGGTGTGCCTAAGGAGTTGCGAGATATTTTAAACAAAAAAGGCTCCATTAAATTAAAGGAGCCGATATTAGACATAGGTAGCCTGGCATACGATTATTATAAACAAAAAAAATCACGCCGTTAAAGCTTGTAGAAGTATATTAAAGAGATGCAAATACAATAAATTAACATTTTTTTATGGAATTAAATAAACCAATCGATAAGCCAAAAAGTTTAAAAGATTTCAAAAATTTTATGAGCCTAAACGGTGTTGGGTGGGTTTTAATAAACAACACCGAATCTATAGTTAGTTATCAAAAAAATATTCAAGCAAAAAAAGGTAATTGTCTAATTACTCTTATTTTATTATTACTTGGAATTATTCCTGGTCTTTTATATCTTTATTTTTCCCACCAATCAGCGTCAACTAATCAATTAACCGTTTTAGCTGATGAGGATGGTTATTTAACTGCTTCTGGTGATGAAGATGGATTAGAATTATATAATCAATTTATAAGTGGCAACTCAATTAAATTTGGGCAAAGTCCAGAGATTATGATGATCAAGGAATGGATTAAAAAAAATCCAATAATTATCATCTGCGTTATATTAGCGTTATTCATAATTATAATTTGTTATTAAAGTTCAAATTTATTTATTTCTCTTATAATACCGATTTTTATGATGCCAATAACGAAAAAAACAATAAAAGAATATGCCGATAAATACGATAAGGGCGTGATCGGCAGTTTTGATGAATATGGCGAGAAAGAACTAAAAGAATGGTTTATAGACCATAGATATTTAGACAAAGAAAAATTCATCAGACTGGGTAAATGGAAATCTCGTCGGCCGATAAAGCATTATGAAAGTAATAACGATAGTTTGATAAAAGATATTACTAAATTTAGCCTTTCAGTTGAAAATGAAGAAGCTCGTATAAAAATACTTTTTGTGCTAAAAGGCGTATCTTGGCCAGTTGCCTCTACAATTTTACATTTTGCTTTTCCCAATAAATACCCAATTATGGATTTTAGAGCTTTATGGTCGCTTGGTATAGAACAACCGAAAAGTTATAATTTTAATTTCTGGCAGAGTTATTGTGAAAAAATGAGAGAAATAGCTCAAAATGTTCACGAAGATATTAGAACAGTAGATAAAGCTCTTTGGAAGTATTCGAAAGAAAATCAAAAATAAATTTATAAATAATTTACTATGTCAGCAAATGAGAATCTCCTTAAATACCATTATCAAACAGGCATAAAACTGGACTATTTTATTTTAAGTGCAGATATAGCCCTGCTTGGATGGACTATTATAAATACAGATTGGCTACCTAAATCAGAAATATATCATTATTTGATAGGGTTGTTTTGGATTTTTTTAATAATATCGGTAGTTTGTGGAGTAATTAGACAATTATGCAGTGGGATGGCTTTTGGTTTAAATTATCAATTTTTAAATGCTGGAGAATTGGC
>JBAYNC010000120.1:0-3009 GCA_041679025.1 Patescibacteria group bacterium | reverse complement strand
TGGTGCGGTGATAATAGTCGCTCTGAAATTCGGGCACGGCCAAATATTTAAGGCTGGGGTATTTTCTTTTTAACCGTTTAATGAAATTAGAGAATATTAGATTACATTCTTTAAAATCAGTAAACGGCTTATCCCCGAATTTATGACTATCAAAAGTAAGAGTGATAAATACTTTTAAATCGGGGTTGGAATTTACCAGTCTAATAATATTTGACCGAGTTCGTCTCAAAGAAAAACCATTTTTTGTCTCTCGGCAAAGTTCTTCTAAATAAGTAGGAGGACCGATAAATTTAGGCCTCTTGATTTTATTTCTTCTTCGTTTTCTCTTTTGATTAATTTTAATGAAATTCTCATAATCATATATTTCCACATAATCACCCGACTCTATCAGCTTCTGCCGATAAACTCGTGGTTTAATTTCCATAGAGTTTAATAACGGCGTTAAGTGTGCCTATAGTCAAGTCTAATAGAGGCACACGGCGAACGAACACTATTCTGTCTAAAATCTCATTTACCGCCCCCAGCTTGTTTTTATTTTTTCGGCGAGCGGACAAGCCTCGCCGAAAAAAAATAAAAAACAATGCTTGGGGGGGCGGTCAAAAATGAGAAATTAAAACAAAACCATTAGTCTATCAGTCGTGGTCAGCTAACCGATAGGCCAATACCAAACTAACACGCTTATGTTTACATCAAAGGAATAATTGACCTGTTTCGCTATCTAAACAGGACGACGAAATTATAGTCTTTGCCAAAACAAAAAAACCGAGCACGGGCAAATGCTGGTTAATTAGTTTTAATTGGCAAAGAAAGACTTTGCTAATTTACAGGGGATATTATTTTATGAGTTTTATTTTTTTATTTTGCTTCTCATGCAGTCGACATCCGTTCAACAGTGGGTCCCGAGATTATATATTTTTGTTTATTAAGTCTGAATGTATCATAGCATAAATTCGGGGTTAGGTTAAGGGGTGGTTTTGGGGGTGATTTCTGGGATTTTTATGCTATGTGGATAAACTTTCTATAAAGATTTATCCATTCTTTTGGCCTCAAGCCAAGCCAGCTCAAACATTTTTTTCATAGCGTCGGCAATCTCGTCTGATTCAATAATAATACCCAATTTTTCTCGCCAAGAAGCAATCATTATCTTGTTATCATAAACATCAATTTCTGGAGAAAAACCATATTTGTCGGCTGGAACTAAAGCCATTTCCCGAGCCTCATCTTTACTGAATTTCATACGTTCACGGGCTAAAGGAGTGGCCGGAACAATTCCCCTAATAGAAATACCTTTTTTTGCCCGACGTTTATAATATTCAGGAAAATAATTTGGCAAAGTTTTATGCATATCCTCAAAAGCTGCATAGGCCACAATTGGTTCGGTGGCTGTTAGCGTATCTTCATAAACCTGCTTTAATCCCTCCAGTCCCTCATAAAAGCGAACCCTAGGGCGATCACCTACATTATAAAGTGAGGTGAGTTCTGGAATCATTTTATTAATTTTATCGACAACAGACTTTTGTTTTTCAATTTGTCCATTTAAATATTTAGCTAAATTTTCTGGAGATTCAGCCATATATTCCTGTTTAGGCTCTTTGCCAGAAATACTGGCCAAACCTTTATTCGCCAAACTATCAAGAATAACATAGCCAGTCGTGCGGTTAATTTTAGCTTTGCGGGAAATTTCAGAAACTGTTCCTTGACCCATTTCCAGCAAGGTCAAAAATACGGAGATTTCCTTATCTAGAAAACCAGCCTGTTTTAGTAAATCTTCAATTTTGATTAGCTGTTCTTTCATATAAGACCATTATACCTCAAGACTTATTTTGTGTCAATAGATTATAACAAAATTTTATAATATTAAAATTGAGTATATTAATAGCACCTAAAATAATATAGAAATGATAATCAAAACTAACACCTATTGACAATATTATTTTAATATGATATAATAGCATTATTAAAATAGTTCATTAAAAAATTAAATTGTTTAAACCTCAAAATTATATAAAATGGAAAATAACCTAGCTTCTGAATTAAATTCGTATTTTAAATCCATGAACGAGGTTCTGGAAACAACGAATCAAATCCTTGGGATAGCCAATATGAATCTGGCGGCCGCTAATACAGCCGCAGAAATGAAAGAGATAATAAAAGCAGCATTGTATATGGATAGGAATAGTCCTGCTTTTAAGGAAATAAAAAAATTGCTCTGGGAAAAAAGAATGTCTAACCCCATGCTCGTTTTATCTACTTTCATGAATATCTTAGACACTTTCGTGTCCGAAGAAAAACCATTATTAGTTGATTACAGTAAAACTCTAGAACAAACTATTACTGACAACTATAGTTGTGAAGATAATAATATTATTTCTAAAAATTTTCCCTCCCCGACGGAAATGACTGGAAAAAAAGTAAATGTCTCCACCAGACTTTTTTGCCAAGACCAAAGTTTTACTAATGATAGTGCCATAACCGAGGAAGATGCCATTTCCTGTATGAATGATTATGGTCTTCGCCCCGCAAATTCGATGGAATTATTAGCCTACGGCATTAGTTATCCAGAAAAATATATTAATGGCGGTATTATTGCCATTAATCATACATGGAGCGATGGATATCGTAAAAAAGTGCTCTTTTTGGACTTCTGGAATGCTACGCCTGAGATAAAACTTATCGATGGTTATTGTTGGAAAAAATACTATAGAATCTTGGGTATCAGCAAGTAAGACCATGGTGCCAATTCTCACAATTAGAATTTCTAAAAATTAAACCCGCTTCAACAATGAGGCGGGTTGTTTTTTAGACGTCCTCCAAAAACCCCACCCACCACTTAATTTCCTCAATAATCTCGTCTAAAGAGTTGAAAATCTTCTTTTTAAAGACCACAAATGAACTACCCCCGGCTCAAACGCCGGGGGTTTCTTTTTACCGACTGACGTCGGTGTCCTTGAAGAGACTAAGTTGTTCTAGATTAACTTGATGATGTTGTTGGTTTTCTACATACTTTCG
>JBAYNC010000119.1:0-3030 GCA_041679025.1 Patescibacteria group bacterium | reverse complement strand
ATCTAGTATAGGGTTTTTGTGTTTTTTTGGTGGCTCTTAGAGTCACCAAAAAGATTTTGCTTATTTGCTTAGTTTTTTGTGATTATAACCTTTTGGTTGTAATCACCAGCATCGGTCTTTACTTTTACAAAGTAAACACCGGCTGGTAAGTCACCGTTAATCTTCAAGGGTTCTTTGCCCGAAGAACCATCTGAAAAAATTGTTTGAACCTGTTGCCCAACAGAGTTCAAAACAATTACGGTAGCTTTAGAATTCGAGTTCAAGTCGATATTTATTTCCCCTCCATTTGAAGGGTTGGGATAAATATTGAGTTGAGAAGATACGTTCGGTTGGGATACTTCAGTCCCGGTAGTTATATCTAAAAGGGATATGCAGCCACCCCTACCGACCAAGAACACGCTATTCGGATTATTAGTTGGTGAAAAGATTGAATTAACATAACAGTCAGAAGGAAATGATTCCCAACTAACACCATTATAAACAACCAAACTATCATAATACGCATCATAAACCTTGGCAATTATAATATTATTGGCATCAAATCCATACAATGACTGAATAAACCCTGTATAAACCTGCTCAATAGTATTATTAATTCTATTGTAAGAATAAACAGCATTATTCCCCGCAATATAAAAGATATTACTATCTGGTGACCAAATTTCAGTAAAACCACCATCATCAAGACTTTTTAACTCAGTAAATACCAGACCATCATAATGTACTAATCTGGACTTATAAGGAGCATAGGAATCTTGCCCACAAAAATACAAATTTGAGCCAGATGTTCCCCACATCGAGAAAAAATGAAAATTACTATAAGAATTGGGGATTGAGCTCCAATTACTACCGTTATAATGCTTGACTGTTCCGTTAAAACCACAGACGTAAATATCATTCTGAGAAAATCCAAATATTTTTCCCAATGGATTGGAGTTAGCGATATTAACATTTTCAACAGTCGAACCATTATAATGGGCGAGTACACCATTTCCACCGGTCATCCAAACATCAGTTGGGCTAGTGCCATAAATAGAATAAAAGAAACCAAACTGAAACGGAATAGTAATTTGAGACCAGGAGCTTCCATCATATTTTAGAAAAACTCCGTTCTCACCACCGGCGAAGACATTGTTGTTATCCAGTCCCCAAACGAAACTTAAATTATTCTGATCTGGATCGGGATTAACCATTGAGGTAATATTATATGTTTGGGCAAATAAAGAAATGGGGCAAAGAGAATAACAAGCGAGGGCAATAAGCATTACAAGAAAGAAAACTTTTGTTTTCATGATTACTAGATTTAAAGGTTGTACATTAGATTAACTATCAAGCGCACCTAAAATCAAAAAAAGAGGAATGCTTGATAGTTAATCTAAATTACCTTATTTTTCAAGTAACTATCAGAATATTAATTATATTAATATTTAATCACAATATCATAATACTGTCAACAGGCAGAAATATATAATTCTATAAGCACCCAGAACAACCAAGTTGATCAGTGAAAGTAGAGTCGCAACAGGTAATTTGACACTGTATAGTATTAGGCAACCCACTACACTTAAAAGATCCCCAATTATCTTCAACTTTTATTCTAATTTTATATTTCTGGTTTACACTCTGAGGATTGTAATAATGAACAAAATTATAATTATTACTAGGATCAATCTGGGTCGCCGTTAAATTGCCTGAGCCATCCCCAAAATCAATCACCAGCTTGCCCACAGGGAATTGCTCCGGATTAATATCGACTCCAAAACTGAGAGTATAATAACCAGCATTGACGACGCTATAACCATCAGCAGTAAGCGGAATTAAATTACCCTCAATGTCTCGAAGTTTAATATCGCTATTAATCTTTGGGTCGACAGAACAGAAAGACAGCACGGGATCATTTGCTGGGCGTCCAGCAGAAGGACAAGGTTGAGGCGAATACTCGTAATGGTAAGTGCCAGATCCGACTCCTTTCAAAAATAACTGCTTCAAATTATTATAATAAGGAGTAATCGAAGGAGAAGGAGAAGAATATTTATTACTACTGTTACCCAAATAATTTAAAGAAATAGCCCCACCGCTATTAATACTAATAGTATTGCAAAGATCAGCTCCATTATTAGTAAGGCCAGCGGCCGGCACACAACTATATGGATAACCAGTGTTGGTCGAACCTGAACCAATAGGACCTACAACATTTCCAATGGGGCTAGAACCATATGGCAGAGCGGATAAAGTTTGACGATAAACAGTATAGGGCGATGAAGTAAAAAATCCCGTAACATCACTTGTTAAACGTTGAACCCAAGGCTTTTCGCCTTTAATAAATTGGGTACATTTAGGAGTAAAGTTTGCCACTGGCTTTTTAACTCCATTTGGGTCATCATCATAATCAACTAAATATTTATTCATCTCAGATCCAACATCGTGGCCCTGATTACCATTATAAATATAATAGCCATCACCGATCACTTCTATCCAAGGATCGTAACCACCTGGCCCACCGCTAACACTTGGGGAAGGAACAATTGTCGTTTCGTTATCCCAAGATTTATCATAAGAGATGGGCGAGTTTGAGGGATAGGCTATCTGAGCGCAACCATCGGGGTCAGGAACGACGGCCGAAGCATCGTTAGGATCACAAACCCTAGAAACTCTAGAGTTAATACCGGCTGGAATGCAAAAATTATCAGTTGCGCAATAGTCACCACCAGAATGCTGCCATCTCACATAAAAACGCTTATAACCAGCAGGACAATTATTCTCGGAAGGAAACCCATAATCTAGAACACATCCGTCCTCCACCTGGGTACGATAATTAAAATAAGCAACTCTCTTCTCTAAAAATTGGAAATTAGGCCGCATCTCAGCACAATAGTATGGATTAATAACACCATTATATCCATTATATCCGCTGAATGTTCCAACCGAAGCTTGAGAACTTTTTACATTATCAATCGGATACCACATGATACAAACATCTGGATTTTTAGGATCGTGTTCTAAACAATAACCATAAATTCCGTTAGCTGT
>JBAYNC010000118.1:0-3030 GCA_041679025.1 Patescibacteria group bacterium | reverse complement strand
TATTGAAACATTTCAATCTTATTAAATTGATGACCCCGGATCATTCCCCGCTCTTCCTTACGATAACTACCAGCCTCACGTCTAAAGCAAGGAGAATAAGCAAAATATTTATGAGGCAATTCTTCTTCTTTCAAAATTTCATCACGATAATAATTTCCCAACATCATTTCCGATGTTGCATTTAAGCATAATTTATCCTCAGTCCAAAATAAATCATCACGGAATTTTGGTAAATGACCAGAGGCCGTAGCCGAGGCTTCATTTAGCAAAAAAGGAGGAATCATGAAGGTATAACCATTGGTAGTATGAAAGTCGATAAAATAATTTAAAAGAGCCCACTCTAAAAGTGCCCCAGCTCCTTTGTAAATCCAAAAACCAGAACCAGACATTTTAGCCGCTCGTTCATAATCAATAATATCCAAAGAAGTAGCGAGTTCTACGTGATCTTTAGGAGTAAAAGAAAATTCCGGTAATTTTCCAAAGGTATAGACCACTTCATTATTTTCCTTACCACCAGAAACAACATCATCGGCGGGAATATTAGGTAAGGCTAACATCCGATCAGAAAAATCTAATTCAATTTTAGCTAAATCTTTATCAAGCAAAGCAATCTCTTCGCCCAATGATTTCATTCGGGCAATTGTCTCGGCATCCGGTTTAGTTTTAGAAAATTTATTTCGCTCCGATTTTAATTCCTCAACTTTTTGGATAACTTCTTTGCGCTGATCATCAAGTGCGATAATCGCCGCTAAATCTAAATCAGCTGGATCTAAACGTTTAAGTAAGGCCTCTCTGACCTTAGCTTCATTTTCTCTAATGTATTTAATATCTAACATATAATAATATAATTAATTAATTATTTCACCGCCAAAAGCTTTTAGAACATTGTCCATCGCTCCTGACAGCTCACTATTACTTTCTTTAAGAGTCTCCGCCACTGGCTCAATTGGAGCAATCACTAAATTTTCATCTAATATTGATTTGACGGATAAAGGAGCCCCATAGATTTCCAATAAAAGTTTTTCTAAAACTGGTTTAATCTGAATTGAGTCAACTCGATCCTTATGAAATCGATATTTAAAGGTTAGGCACAGCTGGCAATCTTTAATGGAAGTAATTTCACAAGCCAATAGAACAAAGGATAATGAATGATTAAGTGGTTTTATTTTTTGTGCTACTTCTGACCACTTTTCCACAATCTGTTCTCGACTTAAACCCACGCCGGAATTACCATCGACAATAGTAGCTACTCTCTCTTCCTTAATCTCTACTATATCAGATGACTCCTTAACCTCAATTTTAGTTTCAATTACTTTTTCCTTAACCGCAGTAACGGTTGGAGGAGAAGAAACTCTAATCTTTTGTCCGCCCACCAAACTGAATTCGATAATTGCCAGTTCCAGTGGTAATTGAGCGATAAAACTATTTTTAACTTCTTGAATAATTGAACTAAATTTTTCAATCAACTTAATAATTTGCTCCAGACTTAAATCAGCTGACACCTGAACTAATTTCATCTCCAGTGACTCTCCTAAATCTAAGCCCAAACTAGAAGTAAGCGATGGATTAACTTTACCCAACATTAATTGGCGTAAAATTTCCACCATATCAATAACAAAGTTTTTTAGATTAATTCCATTATCAGCTAGATTATTAACCAATTGAATGGCCCGAATGGCATCTTTTCGACTCAAATAGTCTAGCAGAACAACGATCTCATTTAAATCATTTTTAGGAATAACTAAATCGGCTTCGGCCTGGGTAATTTCATCTCCGCCGATAGAGATAATTTGCCCCAATAGACTCTCAGCGTCACGCAGATGGCCATCCGAATGACGCGCGATTGACTCTAGAATGCTCTTATCAATTTTAATATTTTCCTGATGAACAATATAATCCAATTTTTTTACCATATCAGCCACACTAATCCGCTTAAAATCAAAACGTTGGCAACGAGAGATAATAGTATTTGGAACTTTATGAATTTCAGTTGTACAAAGAATAAAAATTACGTGTTGCGGTGGTTCTTCTAAAACCTTTAACAAAGCATTAAAAGCGGAAATGGATAACATGTGGACCTCGTCGATAATAAACACTTTGTAGTGACTATTATTACTGCCCACTCGACTAGAAGAAATAATATTATCTCTAACATTATCAACACCAGTATTAGAAGCAGCATCAATCTCAATAATATCTAAATTACGACCAGTATTAATATTAACGCAACTAGGACATTCATTACATGGCTCATACTCCCCTTCTTTCAGATTGGAACAATTAACAGCTTTAGCCAAAACTCGAGCCATAGTAGTCTTACCAACAGCTCTAGGGCCACAAAAAAGATAAGCCTGAGCAATCTTGTTGCTCAAAATCTCATTCTGAAGAATAGTTTTAATATAATTCTGCCCCAAAATTTCAGTGAAATTTTGTGGTCGATATTGTCGATATAATGTAGCCATATGAAGATATTATAATCTAAATTTATTAATAATAAAAGATATTGACAAGATGATAATAATGTCGTAAAGTTCCCTTAAGTTCATTTAAAATCCAAGAATATGAATATAGAAAAATGTGTCAGTTTCTTCGCTGTAACCAGCGAAAAGGACGAAAAGATTACGACAGAGGAGGTTAAAAAACTCCTAGCAATACAGAAAATAACCTGGGGCCAAGCTAAAATTATTCCCCAAAAAGAAGGAGAAAATGAAGAAACAATTTGCGCCTGGTCAAGACCAGCAGAAAAATCTACTTTCAATTTTGATTTTTCCAAAAGTTTTCACCCCTGCGCTATGGCCATGACAGTAAGAATCATCAATAACTGGGGTTATGATGTTGTTGCATTCTATAACAAAGAAAAAACTATTTTCAAACGCCCGAGCATCTTCTACCGAGAAGATATTAACGGAATGATGAAAGCGGAAGTTTAAAATAAAATGACCTACTCCCCGCACTCAAAAAGGCCATCATAAATGATGGTCTTTTTTCATACGGGGTTTCTTGTTATCGTCGCTTCGCGTCAAAGCTTCC
>JBAYNC010000117.1:0-3065 GCA_041679025.1 Patescibacteria group bacterium | reverse complement strand
TTCGGAGACGGGGAATCTTGGGGTTTGTTGTATATGCCATATGTTTGAATATTAACCCCTAATTATACCACTTTTTTAGCTAGGTGTTTCCAAGGTGCTGAACTATTGCGCAACTATTGACAAATTATAGATAGTGTTGTAATATCAATTTAATTCTTTAACAATTTAAAAAAAGATAAAAGCCATGGAAGAGAGAAAAAAAGTAGAAATATTACTCATAGATAGCGATGCTATTTCTCTGATATTTTACGGAGAAATATTGAAAAAATATTTTGAGACGGCAAAACTTGAATATAAAGTTCATTTTGCTCATAATCTTGATGAAGTTGCAAGAAAGTTAATAACAGTGACATTAAAAGAGATTGACATTATTGTCACTCATGATGCTCTGCCGGAAACAACCGGAAAAGGTGTTTGTGAGATAGCAAAAAGAGTTAATCCGAAAGTAAAAGTATTTGTCACTTCATCAAGGATGTTGCGAGGTGACGAATATGATTTTAGAGAAGACGGATTTGATGGTTTTATGCTGAAACCAATCGACAAGAACCAATTTCTCCGGACCATCCTGAGCTAAAAAAGACACAAAAAAGCTGTTTACCAAAAACAGCTTTTTTTATTATCCAAAATTAATATCTACTTAACAATTCCCTTCAACCCCGGCAATTTTTCACCGCCAAGATAAGATAACATTGCTCCGCCGCCGGTTGAAACCCAATCCATATATTCTGCCATCTTACTCAAATTTAAAGCCTCAATAGTTTCTCCGCCACCAATAACGCCATAGGCTTTGCCACTAGCTCGTGAGGCTATTAGACGCGCCATAATGATTGTGCCTTGACGGAAATTGGGAATTTCAAACAAACCCATTGGTCCATTCCAAATAATAGTCTGGGCCTTCTTCAAATATTTAGCGAATAAACCAATAGTCTCCGGGCCAATATCACAAATATACTCCCCCTTTTTAATTTCACCCGGCTTTCTGATTTGGATTACATTTTGAGCGCCAATCTGAAGATTCTTTTTTAAATTAGTGCTGGTGATAACATCAACCGGTAGGATGATTTTAGAACGATTAAAAAATAATAAACGATTTTTTCGTAAAAGATTTTTAGCTACCTTAACACTCTCCTTGTCAGTCATGGAAGTTCCAATTTCATAACCACTAGCCGCCAAGAAATTATTAGCCAACGCTCCGCCAACCAAAATCTGTGAAGCAGACTTAAATAAATTTTTAATTAAAGTAGTCTTAGTTTCAATTTTAGCTCCACCGATTAAAACCACCAAAGGTTTTTTGGGGCGTAAAATTTTATTTAAATTAACAATTTCTTGTTCCAATAATAATCCGGCAAACGAAGGTAAAAACTTCTTAATAGCCGAAACCGAAGCATCAGCACGATGGCAAACGGCGAAAGCATTATTAACATAAACATCAGCCAAACTGGCTAAATTCTTAGCCCATTTCAAATCATTAGATTGCTCGCCCTTATTAAACCTGAGATTTTCTAAAAAAGCGACTTCTCCTGGCTTCATTTGAGAAATAATTTTACGAGCTGCTGGCAAGTCCTTAGTCTTAGTAATATCCAAAAATTTAATTTTTTTCTTAATCACCTTAGCCAACAAATTAGCAATTGGTTTAGTTGATAAATCTTTAACGACCTTGCCCTGGGGACTACCAAGATGGGTGGCAATAATTAATTTAGCCCCTCGTTCCAAAAGATAATCAATATCTTGAAGTGATTGACGAATTTTAAAATCCTCCAGAATATGACCGCTCTTGATTGGAACATTAAAATCAACTCGCAAAAAAACTACCTGATTATTCAAATTTTTTATTTGTCTAATAGTTTTGATGGCCATATTATAATTATTTTAATTCACCTAATTTAATATCAGCACTAGAGATAGCGTCGTTACGCAAAAATTTGATAGTCACAGTATCACCTGGACGATATGATTGAATCACCGCAGCTAAATCATGGTCGCTATTAATCTCAACATTATCGACAGAAACGATAATATCACCAACTTTGATTCCAGCTTTTTCTGCCGGGCTCAATTTAACCACCGCCACCTTAGACTCATCCAGCGAGACAACTGCCCCGCTCTCCCCCAACGAATTAAATGACTTACTAGAAGAGGTTGCTAAAGTTAAATCTGATAAACTAATATAATTGACCCCTAGAAACGGGGTTACAAATTGCCCGGTCTTAAGAAAACTATAAAGAGCAGAATTGATGTTGGCCACTGGAACAACCTTTAGGTCATCGCTAACCAAGGCCACCAAATCACCCCCCAGACCAAAAAGCCAAGAGCCCTTAAAACGAGGATCAATGCTACCATCTAAGACAAAGGTTTCAACTAAGCGATCGCTCGACTTAATTATCGGCTGTCGACTTGGCAAAGAGATAATGGAACGCAAAAC
This sequence comes from Patescibacteria group bacterium, assembly GCA_041679025.1. Taxonomy (GTDB): domain Bacteria; phylum Patescibacteriota; class Patescibacteriia; order Patescibacteriales; family UBA12465; genus CG1-02-41-21. The sequence goes on along the minus strand of JBAYNC010000117.1, from coordinate 643 downwards.
AGCATCATCATTGAAATTAACAGCTAAAAGCATCTGGCCGACTAACAAATCATCGACAGTTGATAAATTTTTGACCAAAAGATTATCGGCTGCCGCCAAATGGATTAACCATAAATTCTGTTTTTTATATTCAACAATTTTATCCGGAGAATAAATTTTTTTATCTTTACCAACAGCCACATAATCAGCTAAAGGAAATTTTGCGCTAACTTTATCACTACCAACCATAATCCAACCATCAGCGGTTAAAGCGAGTCCGGCAAATTCCGGCTTAGTTAAATCATAATAATGGGAACGATTAAAATCAGAGCCAGAGTTAAAATCAGGCAAACGTTTAAAAAATCCAAATAAACTATCATTGGCGGCATTAATTGTCTCCTGGATCTTTAGATCCTGATTAATTACCACTTTACGGGGATCCTGAATAACGATATTGGAACGATTATAAAGGCCACTGGATAAATCTAATTCCCCACCACCGGTAGTAATTGCTGGCAGATCTTTAAACCAATAAAAACGAACCAAAAGATCAGCGCTTATTCCGCCAAATATTCCGAAAAGCAAAGATAGAATTAGAACATTGAAGCTGACATTAATAATTTTATTTTTCATTTTATTTTTTATCTTAACGCCATCTGAGAGT
>JBAYNC010000116.1:0-3065 GCA_041679025.1 Patescibacteria group bacterium | reverse complement strand
TTTTACACCGCCGGATAGACTTGATATTGCAGGAGAAAATTTGAAAGTTATTGGTGATTCAATTTATTTCTCTCTTTTTACCCCGCGCCGTTTTGAAACTGCGAAGATGACAATCGTTTATCGTGGCTTTGATTACGAGTCTTATCCAATAATTGAAACCGGGGTAATGGTTGACCCCATACTCCATAATTATCGTCTTTATCCTGTTTCTAATTATATTATTGATCGATTATCAAGCGAGTGGAAAAAGATTAATGATGGTAGTTTGGTGCTGTTACAGAAAGAAAAAAAATATTCTAGTGTTTCTGATTTATTAGCCAGTCCACCGCAAAAAAATGAATTGGCATTCTATAATTATCAATATAATTTTCCTTATCAAATTGATAATTATCAAAAGAGTCAGGAGGTTGTCGATTTACCAGATTTAAGAGGGGCCTATCAATTTTATACTTATATTAGTAACGAAGATCTAAATTTTTCTGTTGATTTTTTGGATCTAAACCAAAACGCTGATCAAAATGGTGATCCTATCCAGATTTATGTTTATGATACTGGCAAAAAGGCGGTAGCTGAGTATTCTTTGCCTGATGATGGTAATAAGACTGATGGTGGAAAGTCGACTGAGGCTAGAAATGTTAAGATTAATATTCCCGGTTTAGTTTCTGGGGTTTATAAAGTGGAGGTTAAGGTTAATGATGATTTGGTAAGCCAAAACATTAAGACGACACAAGGCAAATTATCATTTATTTCTCGCGTTTGGCTCTATAATCACTCTTCCCAGGCTATTAATCTGTGGACTGATGGCAGTTTTATTAAGTCCAGGGTTAATGATCCCTCAGGAGTTGGAAGAATTAGTTTAAATAATAATTATTTTGAAATCCCGGAAACCTATCAGCAATATAAATTTCTATTTGATAAGCCTCAGGCCAGAAATAGTATTATTGTTTATCGACCGGAAACTATTATTGAGACCAGCGGAGTATTTTCTTTTGGTGAAGATGCTTTGATCAATCCCGATGTTTATAAAATTGATCAAAATAGTAATCTCGATAAAATTAAATATATAATTGCTGATTATAATTCGCCTATTAATTTGGGTATTTGGAGGCGGGCTGATATTTATCTAGATATTAGTGATGTTTATCGTGAAAAAGGTCAAACTAATTTTATAATTTCAATTCCTGGGCTATTAGCAGAGAATAATCTGGTGGGAGCAGAGATTAAATCACTTCAGATTGAGTTAACTGGGAAGAGTTTAATACAAAAAATAAAAGAGTATGTTCAATAATCGAATTCAATTTATCTTCGGGTCTAAATTTCATCAATTTTGCCAAGAGCTATTTTATGCCTTATCTGGCGGTTTATTATTATTTGTAGCTTTGGAAATAATCAAACCTCAGATTGTTGTTGTCTATTTGAATCTTAGTTTCTGGTTGCTCCTTTGGTTTCTTAGTGCTATGATTTTATTGTTATTTAAGAAGTCAAATAAATAATTTTTTATTAGTATTATATGAATAAATTAGAGTCATTTCTAAGCCCAAAATCGGTTGCTATTATTGGCGCTTCTTCTAATCCAGCTAAATTAGGTTGGCAGATTTTAGCCAACCTAAAGTCGGCTGGATTTTCAGGTGAAATTTACCCAATCAATTTACGTGAAACAGAAATTTTAGGTTTGAAGGCTTATTCTGATATTAGTACTTTGCAGTCTAAAATTGATTTGGTAGTAATAGTTATTCCGGCTCAATTGGTGTTAGAAGAAATTAGGAAAGTGGCTCAGATGGGAATCAAAAATTTAGTAATTATTTCAGCTGGCTTTGGGGAGGCGGGAAAAGAAGGTAAAATTATTGAGTCAGAAATAAAGAAGCTTGCCGTTGAGCATGGTCTTAATATCCTTGGCCCTAATTGCCTAGGCTTTATTAATTATCGCTCTCGTTTGAATATTACTTTCGCTAATACTTTTGGGGCTGATGAGGGTAAGAAGAATCATAATATTGCCTTTTTATCGCAATCTGGAGCTATTGGTAGCGCTGTATTAGATTGGACAAAGAACAAGAATATCGGATTTTCTTTATTTGTTAGCTTGGGTAATAAGGCTGTTTTAAATGAAAATGATTTTTTTGAGTATTTGCTTACTGATAAAAACAGCGATTTAGTAGTCGCTTATTTAGAGGAAATATCCGATGGTAGTCGTTTTTTAAACCTTATCTCTCGGTTGGCTAAGGTTAGACCAGTCGCTATTTTAAAAGCTGGACGGACTGAGGCTGGTAGTGTGGCGGCTATGTCTCACACTGGAAGTATGGCTGGTAGTAACGAGGCGGTTAAAGCGGCTCTGGCTCGAAGTGGAGCGATAGTTTTAAATGATATGAGTGAATTGTTTAATCTGATGCGCTTGATTAAGAAGCCTCTTGAGTTATCTAACTCTGATTTATATTTAATTTCTAATGCCGGCGGTCCGCTGGTTATTAGTACGGATGAAATTTCTGATAGTAATTTAATATTGCCCAAGTTGTCGTCTAGTCTAAAAGATAAAATTATACCAATCTTGCCTGGCTTTAGCCATGTTGAGAATCCTTTGGACATTTTGGGCGACGCTACCAGTGAGCGCTATGAAAAAGTTTTGGGAATATTATTATCTGAGGCTAAAGTACAAACAGTTTTACTTCTTCTGACTCCTCAGAGTGGAACAGATGTCAAAAACATTGCTGAAGTTATCGGTCGTTTTAGTTTTAAGTATCCGGATAAACTGATCGTGACTAGTTTTATGGGTGGGGTGGCGGTTAGTGAAGGTAAAAAAGTTTTAGCCGATTACTCGGTCCCTAATTTTAATTATCCCGAGGAAGCTATTAGAGTTTTAAAGCATTATTTAATGTATCAAAAAAATAAAAAAGGCTTGCGGACCTATATTTCTAAGCAGAATGGTATTTTGAATTCTAAGACTAGTGGTCTTTGGGACTATTTGGAAACTAAAAAGCTGTTGGATCATTATGGCATTAAGACCGTGAAGACTATTAGGGTCGATAAAACAATTTCTAAGATGAAATACCCAATTGTGGCTAAGATTATTG
>JBAYNC010000115.1:0-3084 GCA_041679025.1 Patescibacteria group bacterium | reverse complement strand
ATGAGCATACCATGCCTATGCTTGCACAATATCAGCACTTGGTAGAAATAAAACACATAATCAAAAATATTTCAGAAGCCCCAGACTTTGTTTTGATCTCAGAGGATAAATCAAAACTCTTTCTTGTAGAGATCAAATATCAAAGTGAATTAAATATTGATAAATTAAAAGATTATGCAAATAAATTATTAGTGAAATGGGAATGCCCTTGGCTGTTTGTGATAACCCCTAAAGGATTTTACTGCGGAATGTCTGATTGGATTCTCAAAGAAAATTCCATCAACGAATTATCAGAAAATTGGGTTACAAAAGAACGACAATCTGAATACTTAAAACTTCTAAAAGAGTTTGAAAAATAATCTTAATATCACATGAAGAACTAAAAACGCACCTAATCGTGGGTGCGTTTTATTAGTAAATACCCCTCTTCATTAGTTCTGTTTCCTCATTACTTCGCTTCTGTTGATAAAGAATATTTTTTTCTAAATACTTTTCATAGTCTTTAAAGAAGGATTTTATTTGAGGATCGATATCTTCTGTAAGCTTTTTAATGCTTTTTTTTTTAGCTTGATAAGCTCTAACAAAGCCATCTTCTCCGCTCACTACTCCAGTTTGAGATAAAAGCCCAAACAAATGGCCTTTAGTTTCCTTATATAGCTTTGTTTTAAAATACTTTTTAACCATAGCTTTTACCACCACGTACAAAAAGTCCTCTCCATTATATTTCCCAAGAATAGAAAACGCAGTGTCCCTACCTTTTTTCCCAGCCTTATTAATTATGTTAATTAATAGCTTTTCAAGAGTTTCATCAAAACCCGGAAATATCTTTTCCAATAATTGACTGCCTTCCCATCTTAATAACCAATTTTGTTCTTCGCTATCTCCTCTAACAAACCAGGCAAGGATCATTGGAATTGCAATATCCTTTTTCCCCTTAAACGTCTCTCCTAACTCATGTATATTGAAAGGTATTGCATCGTAGTGATTATCCAATCCTTTTTTCATTTTAGACCTATTCAAAACTCTTTTCTCAAAAAAATCAATAACTTTTTCAGGATATTTTTTTGCAATAACATCTAATATTTGCTCTGCCTCCCAATCAATTCCTTGGCATAAAATTATTCCATTCAAAATAATGTCATACTCCTTACTAGTAAGTTCCGTTAAAAGCAACGATTTTTGAAACCATAAATGATGAACCCAGTAAGTATTTTTGATTTTAGTAAATTCTTTTATTATGTCTAAAAAATAATGCTTTAAATCCTTATTTTCATTGTATTTAATAAAGATTACACGAAGTAAATTATTAAGAGTCGCAACATCTTTTAATATTACGGCCTTTTCAAAGAGTTTATGAATTATGTCTTTATCGATATCTTCTACGATAGTAAATAAGAAAGCACATGCAGAAAGATGTTTGCCCTGCTTAATCCAAGAATTTATTAAACCTTTAGCCTTTGTTTTTTGGTCACTCTTCCATATTCCCAAGAGTAAACTTACTGAAAACGGCTTTAACTCCTTTTCATTGCGCTCAATTAATTTAAACACTAACCCAGGCTTCTTTTCACCAAGTTCTGTTAAAAATATTCCAAAATAACTATAAACTCCGGGATCGGAATTATCATAGTTTTTAACCACAGATGTTATTTTTTCTCTCCATTCTTCAAAGTTATCATCAGAAATTTCCGATATGGTCTCTGAAATACTTTTTAGACGGTTTTCTCTGCTTTTATCATAATCACCATCAACATCTAATCGGCCATCATATCCTACAAGTAATCGGAATAAATCATAGTTCTTGTTAGAATTTATAGCCTCTTCTAGACTCTTAATATCCTCTGATAATTTATTCGGAAAGCGTTTTAAGAACCAAACTTTTTGTTCTTCATTATCCTGGATTATTTCATTTTCTGCAGAGGGAAGAATTTCAATATAAAACTTTATAATTTTAATTGTATCAGCTAAAATCATTTGTTCTAGTTCGTCCTTATAAACATGATTTGGAAAATGTGTAGCGCATTCTAGCGCGTTGATAATTTTAGTTTTATTATTAACGTTTTCAGTCAAACCCCATACTTTTTCTAGAAATAAGATGGTTTCATTGCGTACCTTTTTTAGCCTTTCATCAAATACCAAAGAGCCCGAATGGAAGGTAATACTTCTGTAATCTGGATTTGAATGTCCTTCAAAAGAAGCTTGTAGCATCTTTTGGGAGGCAGTAAAAATCAAATCAATATTTTTTTTGATTACCTTGTTGCTCCATTTTTTAAACACCTCCAATATAAGCTCTTGTGGTAAATAGCCTATTTGTTGTAAGGCAAAAAGATCATATTTTGCCAAGTTTTCAATAATTTTTAAGCTAGCTGATTTCACCTTGGCGTCTTGGTTCCCATAAAGCAATTCCGTTAATTTGAAAACTCTCTTAATGTCAAAGTAACGAATTCTTCCTAAAATTTCTGTGCATTCTATTAAAATATCTTCATGTGATTTCCCTTTTAGTTTTCCGAATCCCTTTAAATTTGATATTGTTTGGGGTTTGTGTGGCTTGCGTTTTTTAACAATCGACTCAAGAGCGTCCAAAGTCTCCTTTGAATTAATATGAGCATACTCTTTTAGCAACTCCAGGTCATCAAAAATTTGATCGTTTGATTTAGACATTTTTTATTATTTCTTGTATATCTTTATGAAAATGCTTATTGACTAGGGGGCTAGCTACTTTTCCTAGGTTCCCGTATATATTTTTTTTCCTATTTTGCTCGGGGAATAGCTTAATTAGGGCATCTATGTCAATTTTCTTGACTATTGCCTCAACTATAAGGTTGCCAACGTCCTGCTTGTTTATTTCAGTTTCTATGGCCCTAAAGATTACAACATCTTGATTTTTATAAAGTAAATCCACTCTGGATAATTCATTAATTATATCGTTCATTTTGCCTTCTGTGATTTTAAGAAAACTTCTAATTTTTTTAATATCTGCTTTAGAAACTCTACCTAGCAGATAAATAATGGCTGCAACTTTTAAAATTAAATCCTTGGAGTCAACCGCTAACGTAAAAATTTGGCTGGGTAAATCAAGGAATTGGT
>JBAYNC010000114.1:0-3112 GCA_041679025.1 Patescibacteria group bacterium | reverse complement strand
TGTATATGCCATATGTTTGAATATTAACCCCTAATTATACCACTTTTTTAGCTAGGTGTTTCCAAGGTGCTGAACTATTGCGAGGCCCTTGACTAACTAAAAAAAATGTGCCAATATATAGGTAATAAAAATATTTAATCCTTATTTATATGGAGAATATCTTAGAACAAATTGTAAAGAATAAGAAAGTCGAAGAGACTAATAAATTGGATGCCGTTAAAATCGTCAACTCTCTTTTTGGTGATTTGATGGATCGTGAACGCGATGTTTTGACTCGTCGTTTCGGTTTAAGCGGTAATAAGTCTGAGACTTTGGAAAAAATTGGTGGCTTGCATAATCTGACTCGGGAAAGGGTCCGTCAAATTGAAGCTGGCAGTATTCGCAAATTAAAGAAATTAGAAAATCTTGAAACCTATTTAACTGATATCAAAAAGACTGTTAATGAGCTTTTAGGAGTTCATGGCGGATTAATGGAACAAGAATTCTTATTGGATATCTTAGCCTTATTCTGTATTGATGCTAAAAGTTCTGATAGTGAGAGATTGGTTTACAAGAGAAATTTTGATTTTATTATTTCCAAACTATTAGAAGACCAAGTTGAGAAAACAGAGAAGTCTGAACATTTTAATTCTTTTTATTCTTTGAAAAATCAAGCCATTAGTCATTTAGAGGAAATTGTTGGTGAGTTAAACAGCAAGATTAGCAAGATTAACAAAACTGTTAATATTGATGAATTGTTAGAAGTAGTTAAAGGATTAGATTCTTATACTAAGCATCAAGAAAAATTAAACACTGGCTCTGATAGTGATATTACTGAGATTTTTAAGAGCGAAGTTTTTCCTGAATTGGGTGAAATTATTAATGCCAACAAACCACTTTATTCTTTGATCCAGGCTGCTAAAAAGATTGATCGCAATAAATTCGGACATTGGGGTAATAATGAGTCTCCAGAAATTAGCCCTAAGAAGATTAGTGATAAAATCTATCTAGTTTTGAAGAATAACAGTAAGCCAATGCATTTTACTGAAATCGCTGATAAAATTAATGAAGTTGGTTTTGATCGTAAAAAGGCTAATTATGGCACTTGTCATAATGAATTGATTCTAGATGACCGCTATGTTTTGACTGATCGTGGTATGTATGGTTTGAAGGAGTGGGCCAAATAAACATTTAAATCTCTATATATAAAAAGGCGTTGGTTTTAATCTATCAGCGTCTTTTTATTTTTCTGGGAATATGATAAAATAGAATTGATATTTAGATTAATATTTTAGCTTTTTTTTATGAATATTGTAGTTGATTTCTCCTCTATTAGTGAATTTTTTAGTGGAACGCCGGAGTCAATATTGTGGCGTTTTATGGCTTATTATGGCTGGATGATTATCGCCTTCATGTTTTTGTTTTTTGCAAGGGAAGTTTGGTTGTTAAGAGTTCAGGGCCGATTTGCTAGTAATGTTAAATACATGTTTTTAGCTGTTGATATTCCCAGGGGGAATGAACAGTCTCCTCGAGCCGTAGAGAACTTATTAACTTATCTTGGTGGTGCTCATGGAACCATTAATTTTTTTGAAAGATGGTGGGAGGGTAAATTCCAAGTGTCTTTTAGTTTTGAAATTGTTAGTATTGACGGCTATACACAATTTATTATTAGGACTCCGGTTGATTTCAGGAATTTGATTGAGTCAGCAATTTATTCGCAGTATCCAGATGCTGAGATCTCTGAAATTGATGATTATACTGAGGGGGTACCAACTAAATTTCCAAGTGAAGAATATGATGTCTGGGGAGCTGAGTTTATTCAGGTTACCAGTCAGATGTTTCCGATTAAGCTTTATGAGGAATTTGAACATAAAATGGGCCCTGATGAAACTTATTATAAAGACCCAATGGCTAGTTTAATGGATCTTTGTAGTAGTTTGCAACGAGGTGAACAATTATGGTTTCAAATTTTGATTGTCCCAACTGACTTTGATTGGGTCAAGGGGGCTGATGCTGAGGTTGATAAAATTGTGGGCAAGAAGCCAAAAGTCAGTTTTGTTAATGGAATTATTGATTCCGCCGTTGATGTTATCGGCCAAATCAGTGAATTTATTTATAGTTTATGGGGTGATGTTGAGGTCAAAGAGAAAGAGTTCAAACCTTTGTCGATGGTTGAGCTCAAGCCTAAACAAAAGAAGCAAATTGAGGCCCTTCATGAGAAAATTTCTAAGCTGGGATTTTTAGCTAAGTTAAGAATGGTTTATGTCGCTAAAAAAGAAGTTTTTAATCCTAAAAAAGTCGCCAGTGGTTTTGTTGGATATATTAAACAATTTACTGCCTTAGACTTAAATAGTTTCAAGCCTGATATGAAATACACTGCCACCAGCACTGCCTATTTTTCTAAGGTTAAACGTCTCAATCAACGCAAAACTAATATTGTCAATAATTATATTAATCGTGATGTTGGCGCTGGTCGCAACCCTGGTATCTATAATATCGCTGAGTTGGCTAGTGTTTGGCATTTCCCATTGGAAGCGACTACCAAGGCTCCTTTGATTCAGAAAGCTCCGATGAAGAAGGGCAAGCCGCCACTATCCTTGCCAACCGAAGAGAATATGGCCGTTTTTCAGGAATCCTTGGAGCCAATTTATTCGCTGGATGAAAAGAAGTCTTCCAATAATGATAATCAAAAAGAATTTGTTGAGTCTCTACCAAGCAATGAGCCAAGTGGTCCGCCAAATAATTTACCTTTCGGTTAATTGATTAAAGTATGGTTAATAGAAAAAAGAGAATCGGTATTGATGCCCGTTTTTATGGTCCCCTGGGGAAGGGTTTGGGGCGCTATACCCAGGAGGTAGTTGATAATATTATTAATATCGATAAGGACAATGAGTATGTAATCTTTTTAGGAGCTAATAATTTTGATGAATTTGCTATTGCCCCAGAGAATATTAGACGTGTCAAAAAGGTTAAAATTGATATTCGTTGGTACACTCTAAAAGAGCAATTTTTATTCCCCTATTATATTAGAAGAGAGCATCTGGACTTAATTCATTTCCCTCATTTTAATGTGCCGATTTTTATTTTTAGTAAGTTCGTTGTCACGGTGCATGATTTGATTTTAACTAAATTC
>JBAYNC010000113.1:0-3137 GCA_041679025.1 Patescibacteria group bacterium | reverse complement strand
TAATCTTTTCCTGCATTACTATAATTACCAGAAGAAGCACCGAGGATTGGGCATGAATGGGAAAACCCCCATGGAAAGGCTAAATGAACTGGCGAGTGTAAACCCTTCGCTGCAATGCCACATATTTTGACATTTTATTATTCTTCTGCTATTATCTAATTAAGACTAATTGTTATTATAACGATTAGTCTTTTTTAAAAATAATTTTAATTGTATGTCGGAAATAACAAATGCTATCAAGCAGATTTGCGAAGAAAAGAAACTCGATTTTGAGGTGGTAGTTAACACTATTGAGTTGGCTTTGGCCGCTGCTTATCGTAAGGATTTTGGTCAAAAGAACCAAAATGTTAAGGTTAAGTTTAATCCAGAAACTGCTCATTCCAAGATCTTTGATGTTAAGACTGTGGTTGAAGATTTGCCCGAAGAAGAATTGGTGGCCATGGAAGCTGAGGCTGAGAATCGTGCTTTGCCTAAGAGCGGTGAACATGAATCATATTATAGTCGAGTTGAAGGCGAAGAAGAAAAGAAAAGATTTAACCCTAAAACTGAAATTCAGCTTCGAGATGCAATACTAATAAAATCGGATGCTCAGATTGGTGATGAAATTGTGATTGAATTGCCAGAACCAGAGGACTACGGACGAATGGCCGCTCAAACTGCTAAACAAGTTATCATCCAAAAATTACGGGAAGTGGAGCGTGATATGGTTTTTAATGAATTTAAAGATAAAGAACACGAAGTGATTACTGGTATTGTCCAACGTCAAGAAGGCCGTTTAGTCTTTGTTGATTTAGGAAAAGCTATTGGTATTTTACCGGTGGAAGAACAAATTTCAGGCGAATCCTATCCTTTAAATGGCCGGGTCAAGGTTTATGTCAAAGAAGTCAGGGCCGGTCAAAAGGGCGCGGAAGTTGTTTTGTCCCGTCGGTCGGAAGAAATTTTAAAGAAAGTTTTCTATTTAGAGATTCCTGAAATTTCTAATGGTCTGATTAAAATTGAAAGTGTCGCTCGAGAAGCTGGTTCTCGTTCTAAGGTGGCAATTTCTACTGATTCGGAAAATATCGATCCAGTTGGTTCTTGTGTTGGACAGCGCGGTAGTCGTATTCAAACCATCATTAATGAATTGGGTGGTGAGAAAGTTGATATTATTGAATATAATGAAGATCCAGTTAAATATATTAGCAATGCTTTGTCTCCAGCTAAAATCATGGGTATTAGTCTAGACCCTGTTGGTCATCGAGCTGTAGTCAAGGTTAGTCCCGACAAATTATCACTAGCAATTGGCAAGAGCGGTCAAAATGTTCGCTTGGCTGCCAAGTTAACTAATTGGAAGATTGATATTATCCCTTATGACGGTGTTGAAGAGGTTCAGGCAGTGGAAGAAGCTCCTGTTTTAGCAGAAGAAAAAGAAGTTAAGGCTGTTAAGAAAACTAAAGTTAAAAAAGAAGCTGGAGAAGTGAAGGTAAAAGTAAAGGCTGAAAAAGCTGAGAAGAAGGAGGTTAAGCCAAAGAAAGAGGTCAAAGAAAAAAAGACTGTTAAAAAAATTATAAAAGATAAAAAATAATTTAAATTGTTGGGCCTCCAACCATTAATCATTAATGGTTTTTGTTCTGACAAAAATAATTGCTTTATGGCAACAACTCTAATTATCATTGGCGGTTCTCTGGCCGCTATCATCTATGGATTAATTTCCATTCGTCTAATTTTGAAATTACCTTCTGGTAATGAAAAAATGCAGGAAATAGCTTTGGCTATTCAAACTGGAGCTAATGCTTTCTTGAATCGTCAATATAAAGCGGTAGCGATTGTGGCTGCTATTCTGTTTGTAATTATTGGTTTTGTTTTAGGTTGGATAACAGCTGTGGCTTTCTTAGTTGGAGCTTTATTATCAGCTTTAACTGGTTATATCGGAATGTTTATTTCGGTCCGCGCTAATGTTAAAACTACGGAAGCTGCCAGAAGCGGTATGAAGAAAGCTTTGGGTGTAGCTGTTAAGGGTGGTAGTATTACTGGTTTATTGGTGGTTGGTTTAGCATTACTCGGAACTGCTTCATTTTATTTTATCACTAAAGATTTACAGGCCTTAATTGGTTTCGCTTTTGGTGGTTCTTTGATTTCAATTTTTGCTCGTTTGGGCGGTGGAATTTATACTAAGGCCGCGGATGTTGGAGCTGACTTAATTGGTAAGGTTGAAGCTGGTATCCCTGAAGATGATCCAAGAAACCCAGCGGTGATTGCTGATAATGTTGGTGATAATGTCGGTGACTGCGCTGGTATGGCTGCTGATTTATTTGAAACTTATGCCGTAACTTCAATTGCAGCGATGGTTTTAGGATCATTATTTTTTCCAACTTCAGAGAACGCTATTGTTTTTCCATTAGTATTAGGAGCTGTATCAATTATTGCTTCTATTATCGGAATTTTCTTTATCAGATTAGGTAAGAGTCAAAACATCATGAATGCTTTGTATAAAGGTTTAATTGCTGCTGGAGTTTTGAGTGCTATTGCTTTCTGGCCAGTTATCAATTGGTTGATGAAGGACAACGGCGAGTATGGCACATTGAATATTTATTTAGCTGCTCTAGTTGGATTGGCTGTGACTGGACTCTTAGTCTTTATCACTGAGTATTATACTTCTACTAAGTATAGTCCTGTAAAATCTATTGCTGAAGCTTCAACTACTGGTCATGGCACTAATATCATTGCTGGTTTAGCAGTCTCCATGAAATCAACTGCTTTACCAATTTTAGTAATTGCCGCCTCCATGTTAATGGCTTTTGAATTAGCTGGAATCTACGGTATTGCTATTGCGGCGGTAGCCATGTTATCAATGGCTGGAATTATTGTCACCATCGATGCTTATGGACCAATCACTGACAATGCTGGTGGCATTGCTGAGATGGCTGAGTTAGGTGATGATGTCAGGGATATTACTGATCCGCTAGATGCTGTTGGTAATACCACTAAGGCTGTTACTAAGGGGTATGCTATTGGGTCAGCGGCTTTAGCGGCTTTAGTATTGTTTGCTGATTTTACTTACAAGATTAAAGATAACGGTGGTAGTGCTCAATTCTTAATTGATAATCCTTATGTTCTAGCCGGTCTGTTTATTGGTGGTTTATTACCATATTTATTTG
>JBAYNC010000112.1:0-3181 GCA_041679025.1 Patescibacteria group bacterium | reverse complement strand
TCCAAAGAAGCACTTAACAGTTATCGTCAGAAACAAAAAAACAACCAAAAGGTTGCTGATGAGAGAAAAAATATAGTTAAGTTAGAAAATAGTTAGTGTTCGGCTTCACTATTGTGGGTAGGGTTAAACAACTGATTAAAACTTATCATTTTATAACTACCATGTCAACTTCTTTTATTTTCTGTTTTATATTATACTGATTATTATATGAAGACCAAACAAAAACTAGAATTACTAGCTCCGGCCGGTAATTTGGCTAAAATGAAGACAGCGCTCGCGTACGGAGCTGATGCGGTCTATTTAGGTATTCCAGAGTTTTCTCTGAGGGTCAGAATTAATGATTTTGATTTTAAGGGTATTAAGCAGGCGATTGATTATGCTCATTCTTTAGGGAAAAAGGTTTATGTAACAATTAATATTTTTGCGCATGAAAGACATATTAAATTGCTCCCAGCTTATTTAAAAAAATTAAGTCAGATTAGTCCCGATGGTATTATTCTATCAGATCCTGGAGTTTTGGAACTTGTTAAGAAGTATTTGCCTAAAGTAATTATTCATCTTTCAACTCAGGCTAATTGTACCAATGGTGCTGCAGTTAAGTTTTGGTATCGTCAGGGAGTACGGCGGATAATTTTGGGTCGGGAAGTGACCTTGGCAGAGATTAAAGAAATTCATCTAACTTGTCCTCGGATGGAGTTGGAATATTTTGTTCATGGAGCGATGTGTATGGCTTATTCTGGTCGTTGTTTCCTGAGCCAGGAGATGGTTGGTCGCAGTGCTAATTTAGGGGATTGTATTCAACCTTGTCGTTTTGAATATGACGTTTTTATCAAATCCCATGGTCACGATGAAGTTTTGGAGTTAGTTTCTGAGCCTCATGGTTCTTATTTGTTAAATTCTAAGGACTTATGTCTATTAGAGTATTTACCAGAATTAATTAAGGCCGGAATAACGAGTTTCAAGATTGAAGGGCGAGCTAAGAGCGTCTATTATCTAGCTAATATTGTCGGTATTTATCGCTTGGCACTTGATAACCCCAAAAAGATTCCAGAGTTAATTGGTGAGTTGTATACAAAAGTTACCCATCGCGGTTATACCACTGGCTTTTTACTAACAGAAAAGGCTGGTCAAAATACGCTTGATTCTCATAATATTCCGGATTGGGAATTCTGTGGCCAGGTTATCAAAAATGAGAAAAAAGGGGTTTTAATTCAGGTTCATAATACCATCAAGAAGGGTGATGAGTTGGAGCTTGTTTTACCTTTTTATGATATAATTAGATTTAGAGTTGACTTGATGATTGATTTTCAAAATGGGCAAGAGATTTCCGAAGCTCATGGCGGCGGCGGCGGTCAAAAGGTTTATTTAGATATTAAAACCTTGAAAGAAATCCCGACCCTGGCTGTTTTGAGAAGAAAAATTAATTAATTTGGTTATGATTTCATATTTGAAAGGCAATATTATTTATAAGAGTAATAATTATTTGATTTTAGATGTCGCTGGTGTCGGCTATGGTATTTTTCTGACTGAAAAATTATTATCTGAGGCTCGAATTAATTCTGAAGCCACTTTTTATATCCATCAACAGGTTCGAGAAGACGCCTCTGATTTATATGGTTTCAAAAATGCGGCTGACTTAGAGTTGTTTGAAATGCTACTTTCGGTTTCTGGTGTTGGCCCCAAATCAGCTTTAGGGGTATTGTCAATTGCTAGCTCTGATGAAGTGATTCAATCTATTGCTCGAGGCGACTCTGTTCTTCTCACTAAAGTCTCTGGTATTGGGAGAAAGACGGCTGAGCGATTGGTCTTGGAGTTAAAAGGCAAGATTATTAAATTAAATGGACAGGCGTTGGATGGCTTTGATTCAGTAGTTAGTGGCAGTGACGAAATTGATGCTTTAATAGCTTTAGGGTATTCTTTGCCTGAGGCTAGAGAAGCCTTAAGCCTTATTCCTTCTAATATAATTGGTAGCGGGGCCAGAGTCAAAGAGGCCTTGAAAAATATGAAAAAATAATGTAGCGTATACTTTATGAAACAATCTCAATTATTTACAAAAACACTTAAAGAAACCCCAAAAGATGAAACCAGCTTTAATGCCCAGGTTTTAATTAGAGCTGGCTTTATCGACAAGGTAGGAGCTGGTATTTATAGCTTTCTGCCTCTCGGACTTCGGGTTTTAAATAAAATTAATAATATTGTCAGGGAAGAGATGGCAACTGTTTCTGGTCAAGAGGTTTTAATGACTGCTTTGACCCCGAAAGAGGTTTGGCAAACCACTGATCGCTGGGATAGTTTTGACGCTCTTTTTAAATTAGTTGGAAATGACGACAAGGAATATGCTCTGGGTGCTACTCATGAAGAAATAGTGACGCCACTGGCTAAAAAATTCTTATGTTCTTATAAAGAATTACCTAAGTCTATTTATCAGATTCAGGTTAAATTCCGTAATGAAAAAAGAGCTAAGGCTGGACTTCTGCGCGGTCGGGAATTTTTTATGAAAGATATGTATTCCTTTCATACTAATCAAGAAGATCTGGATCGATATTATGAAGAGGTCAAAGAAGCTTATTTCCGAATTTATAGTCGTGTTGGACTGCGAGACTTAACTTATTTAACTTATTCTTCCGGCGGTGCTTTTTCTAAATTTTCTCATGAGTTTCAAACTTTAACAGAAGCCGGCGAAGATCATATTTATATTTGTTCTAATTGCCAGGTGGCTGTTAATCGAGAAATAATTGAAGAGCATAATTTCTGCCCGGTTTGTCAGAATAAGAATTTAGTTGAGGCTAAGGCAATTGAAGTCGGTAATATTTTTAAGTTAGGCACTAAGTTCTCTAATGCTTTTGATATGAAATATATGGATGGTAATGGTCAATCGCAGGAAGTGATTATGGGTTGTTATGGTATGGGTCCAAGTCGAGTGATGGGAACTGTCGTTGAAGTTTTCAATGATGATCGAGGAATCATTTGGCCGGAGAGTATTGCTCCCTTTAAAATTCACCTATTATCTTTGAAGGAAAATGAGGCGGCCACTAAAATTTATTCAGAGCTGATTAAAAATAATATCGAAGTGTTGTTTGACGATCGAGAAGATGTCGGCGCTGGTCAGAAATTTGCCGACGCTGATTTAATTGGTTGTCCTTATCGGCTGGTAGTTTCCAGCAAAACCTTGCAACTGGGT
>JBAYNC010000111.1:0-3222 GCA_041679025.1 Patescibacteria group bacterium | reverse complement strand
ATAAAAAATTAAATAACTTAGAGCCATAATAATTCAAGAGACTAGTAGCGATAAAATTAGGAAAGTTTACGCCCCGAAATTTTACCTTAGTTAACTCCATCTTTAACTTAGTCCCGGTAGCTACAAACCTTCCCTCTAAATCAACCGCACCCCGAAGAGGGCCAAGCAAGGAATAACCACTAACACCAATCGAATTATCATTGAGCGTAATTTGAACATCGCTTGCCGGAGGATTTTTAGCTAAGGCTAAATTCTTAGTCACAAAATAATTTATCTCCGCCTCAGAAAGAATAAAGTTATCCGGATTACCGACTAAGAGTTGGATATTATGACGATTATAGGCACGCTCCCAGTCGCTATATTTTTTGTCAGCCACTTGCTTCTCGGCTTCCGAAAAAACTGGTAACGGCACAATATCTTCCGTTAGGACCTCGGGATTGGAATTAAAAAACAAGGACGGCCAAGAAAAAGCCTTAGCAGTCATAGGTACAATTATAATTATCAGGAGAATCCAAATTAACTTTTTACTCATAATTAAGAGAGTCCGTACTCACGGAAACATTCAACATATTTTTTGTCCAAATTCAGAAGATGATCAATTAACCAGTCCTCTAAAAAGTCAATCAAATCAACTGAAATATCAGCCTGGTTTTCTTTAAACTTTTTTTGAAAATCAAGCACCTTGTCTTTCAATTCTTGGTGTTTAGCTTTATGTTCAATAGTTCCTTCATAATTAAACTGAGTAAAATATTTTTCCTCAGTATTAAAATGGTTAACCGCATAATCAATAAGCTCTTGCAATAGGGCTCCCATCTCCTCGCGCGGAGAATTGCTGATAATATTGTCATAAAGACGGTCTAAAATACCAACAAAATGTTGATGTTGATCATCAATCTCTTTAATGCCAAATTGATATTCCGGCTTCCAAACAAAATGCATATAGTTTTAGTTAATTTAATTAATTATATTATTAATAATACTAAAAATAAGGAACTTTGTCTAATAATTTCAACTCATTGACACAACAAAAACATAATTGTAAGATTGCGACATAATAATTAACTAGTCGTTACTTAACAATTAAAAACTGATAATAATGAACAAAATCATTATCGGCGATATTCCGGGACAATCAGATTGCTCCGGGATATTATTTGACTTCATTTCGAAGTGGAACAAGAGTATCAAACCTATTAACTTAGCGGCCTTCCTCCAAGGAAAAAATCCCTGGGATGGAAGCTTTACCAACAATCCACCCCAAAACTCCGATGGCTTATTGGAAGAATTAAAGATCCAATTACTGTCAGGAGCAAAAACAATCAACCAATTTAAATTGTTTCTGAAAAAATTGGACCATAATAATTTCGGGATGTGCCAGTTCCAGGCCATCCTCGACTTCTACAAAGAAGTATTCCATATTGAACTATCTATTCCTGGCCCGGAAAATAGATTCCCTATGTCGGAAAAATTTATGATCTTTCCTAGAATAATAAATTTTTCATCAAACCGCTGGGCAAATTGCTGGTATGAATATCGTCAGGGGTTAACTGGGGAAAGAATGATTGATAATCTAGAAAGATTTGAGCCGATAAACTTTAAATACGGCTCAAGTTATGCAAATTTTATCCTCACCAGCCTCCGTCAAAATGAAGATGATTATTTACTAACCTACGAAGAGACCTATCACACCGAAAATCTGGATGAAATAATCGGACACACCTATCCCCAAAGAGATTACAAAGTACCAATGAATGCGGAAAATGGAATCAGCCTCAAAGAATCCATTCTCTTGTCATTATTTGAGCGCTGGAAAAATGGTAGATACTTTGCCCCCGAAAATGACCGCGAAAAATATTTGGCAATCCCCTGCAATGGATCGGCCTGCCATGATGTTATTTACAAGAAAAACTATTATCCTGTTCCGATTATTTTTCTCAGTGAAGACGCAATCAGCTCAACTTGGGCCTCAACCAAAGGAGGTCAACCAGAAGTGCGAAGAGCTAAAGTCTATAAACCAGGCAAGGTCTATCTCCTATAAAAACGCAAAAAGGCTATCATCAAGATAGCCTTTTTTATTTCGCAATAAATTTTATTTGATCTTCTTGCCCTTAGCCTCCAACATCAAACGCTTAACTTCAAGACGTTTTTTAGTCTTATGAGGATGTGAGCCTTTTTTACTGCCAACTCCAGTGCTTCTTTTAGCCATATAAATAATTTAATGAATAATAGTGATTTTAACCCATTAATGAAAAAAAATCAAGAATGGATTGGTTTTGCCAATAAAAAAATCGTCAGTTGTATTGATTGACGATTTTTGTTGATAGTTTTTACATGCGATGATAGATGCCAAGTTCATAACTGACAGGCTCAAAACAGTAAAAAGTGCCGGTCTTAAGTCTAATTAATACCAGCTCCTTTTCCTGACCAGACAGCTTAATAGGTAACTCATCCCCGACATCTTTTCCGTTAAGTCTATCCTTAATGATTTTAATAAATTTAACTCTTTCCTCTTCTGTCATCTCCCTGACCTTTCCGAAGCTCCTCACCTGATAGACATTGACTTGATTAAAAGCACCATAGAGATAAACATTTTTAGAGGAAGGTAGATAGTCATTAGATTCATCGCCCTCAATTAAGTGAAAATAAACCATCAATTTTTCTGATAATTGACCTTGCAATTTATCAAAGAAACAACGATATCGAAGAGTCCGATAGCTGAACGGATCAGCAGAATAATTTTTATCCGGGCGCACAAACACTGTCCAAGCTAAAGGCAGGGTTGAAACCCCCTCTTTATTAGTTAAATGTTTCATTATAACCTCCTATTTTAATTGTTAAGGTAATAAAACAAAAATAGCGCCTAAACGCTATCTTGTCAATTTATCCCTAATTATTATAAACCCCAATTTTGATCCTGATATTTATCTTTCCTGGAAACTAATTCAATTTCTTTTCTGATCTCTAAAATATCATTGTCATTTAACGGTTCAAAAGAATCATAGAAGCCGGAAACGCGCTGAGGAAAATAACAAGCATCACCATATTTCTGTGTCACAGCACTTTTAGCCCTGCCATATAAATGAAGATGTAAATAAGGTCCCTCTGGACTAAATACACTCCAATTACCATTATCCTGATAATTAATTCGACCAATATCAATTCCACAACGATTTAGAGCCGTAGCCATCGCTTCACCGACGATCATCGTCAATCGCATTAACT
>JBAYNC010000110.1:0-3273 GCA_041679025.1 Patescibacteria group bacterium | reverse complement strand
TTATTGGTCCAGATTTAGTTCATAAGAGTGAAGCTCAAGCTATTTTCTTGAATTTAAAGACTGAGTTAGAATTAAAGAAGATTATCAAGAGCCCATTATTAAGGAATAAGTCTAACTATTTAGTGGCCCAAGAAATGGTTGTTGGGGGATTAGAAATAATTTTGGGATTTAAGCGAGATGATAATTTCGGTCCGCTGATTGTCGTCGGCTGGGGTGGAATTTATACTGAAATTATTAAAGACACTAGTGTTTTTCTAGCTGAAAATAATGATCGTTTGATTATTGAAAAAATTAAACAATTAAAAGTCTATCAATTAATCTTGGGAGCTAGAGGAAAAGAGCCTTTTGATTTAGAAGCTTTAGTGGATAATATTAAAAAATTGATTTTATTGTCGCAGGAGCATCCAGAGATTAAAGAACTGGATATTAATCCGGCCTTCATTCTACGTCATGGTTTTGTGGCAGCTGATTGGCGGATTATCTCATAGCTGGTATGTGGAAAAATTTATTTAATCGTCAAACCAATAGTATTACAATGGCGGCGGCTTTAGTCGGGGTGTCTTCTTTGTTGTCTCGTTTCTTGGGAGTTTTTAGGGATAGAATTTTGGCTGGGCAATTTGGTGCCAGCGAATCATTAGACATTTATTATAGCGCCTTTAGAATTCCTGATTTAGTTTATAGTCTGATAATTTTAGGGGCTTTATCGGCGGGGTTTATTCCGGTCTTTACCAGCTTGATTAAAGATTTTAAAAGTTATAGCGGGGTAGGGTTATTTAAACATCTTAATTCTGAGGCTTGGTATTTGGCCAATAATCTTCTTAATGTTTTATTATTGTCTTTGGCCTTTTTGAGTTTAGTGGGTATTATTTTTGCTCCAGGGTTAGTAGCTCTAATTTCTCCTGGTTTTTCCCCGGAGGCTCAAAAAACTACTGCTGCTTTGACTCAGATTATGTTTCTGTCGCCATTATTTTTAGGAATCTCTGGTATTTTGGGTGGAGTTTTGCAATCCTTTAAAAACTTCTTAGTCTATTCTCTAGCGCCGATTATGTATAATGTTGGTATTATTATGGGCGCCTTATGGTTTGTTCCTTCTCTGGGCATTTCTGGCTTAGCTTGGGGGGTAGTTTTGGGAGCTTTTTTACATATGATAATCCAGGTCCCGGTTGTTTATAATCTTGGTTGGCATTATCGTTTTCTAATTAATTTTAGAGATAAAAATTTAATTAGAATTATTCGGATGATGGTTCCTCGTACTTTGAGTCTGGCTATTTCTCAAATCAATCTAGTTGTTATCACAATCATTGCTTCCGAATTGGCTAGCGGTTCTTTGTCAGTTTTTAATTTTGCTAATAATTTACAATCTTTTCCGGTCGGTATTTTTGGTATTTCTTTCGCAGTGGCCGCCTTCCCGGCTCTGGCAGCAGCGGCTTCTAATGGTCAGAAAATGATTGGCCATTTTTCTTTAGCGACTCGGCAAATTTTGTTTTTTATTGTTCCGGCCACTATTTTACTGATAACCCTTCGGGCCCAGATTATTAGAATTATATTAGGAACTGGTTCTTTTGATTGGGAGGACACTATTTTAACTATGGACGCTTTGGGGTTCTTTGCTCTAAGTCTTTTTGCTCAAGCTATAATTCCTCTTCAGACTCGGCTCTTCTATGCCCGTCAGGACTCTAGAACCCCGTTTATAATTGGTATTTTGGTAGTTATTGTTAATGTCTTTTTGTCTCTTTGGTGGTCTAAGAGCTTGGGGGTTGCTGGTTTAGCTTTAGCTTTTTCAATGTCCAGTATTTTAAATTTTGTATTACTTTGGGTCTGGCTTTACATTAAGCTTGGCAATATGGATCAAACTAAAATCTTAATTTCCACGATAAAATTTTCAGTTGCTGGGATTGCCGCTGGATTTATTATCCAGGCTATGAAAAATATAATTTGGCCATACATTAATATGAATACTTTTTCTGGTGTTTTGGTTCAGGCCATGGTCTCGGCCTGTGGTGGAATTATTGTTTATTTATTAGTCTGCGCCTTATTAAAGAGTGAGGAATTTTATGATTTCTTAAGTTTAATTAAACGTAAATTATCTTGGCATAAGGTTAAGGTTGGTGATCAGGGTGAGGTTCGGGGATTATAATTTAATTTTTATTTTGCAAATTAAAAATCTCATTCTTTTAGAATGAGATTTTATTTTTATTTTTATTTCCTGGTTGGGCTATTGTTTTTTAACCCCAAGATAATAAACGGTGTATGCCCAATAGTCGTTATTACAGATAGCCTTGATCTCGGTATTTTTTCGGTTTTTGATTATGTAGGGATTAGCGTTATCCCCGTACTTATCAACCAAGAATGATCCTAAGGCAACTATGGCCTTGTTATTGGGTATTTCCTTTTTGTAATATCGGCCCAGGGCTAATAACTCAGAGATAGTGGCAGGTCGATAGCCGGCGCTGTCCATCTTCTCTATAGATTTTTGTGTTTTGAGATTCTCATTGAAATTGAATAGTTTAGCCTCATATTTAACCACTTTCCCGATTAGCTCCGGGGCGATTAAATTCAGATTGGATGGGAGCGACAAAATGCTCTCCATGCTATTGTAAACGTAATTTCCGGCCGAGATCATTTGCTCCAAGCTCTCGGAGTAATTTACTGTTAATACTGGATTATTTTGACCTTTCCCGACTGAGAATGTTAGCGCTAACGCTAATAAAATAAACATTTTTTTCATGTTTTTCTGATTTTTTGGGTTTGTATTAAGAACTATGAAAACACGATAACATTCTTGGTTGCTTCTGTCAATAGTTTGACCAAATGGCTAAAATACATTAATATTAAAGGATAATGATGGGGCGATATATCTTTTTATGTCGCTTTCTTTAAATTTAAATTACATGAACGAAAATATTAATAAAATTAGGAATTTTGCTATTCTGGCTCATATTGACCATGGTAAGTCTACTTTGGCTGATCGAATGTTGGAAATTACACAGACGGTTGATAAGAGAAAGATGAAAAATCAGATTTTAGATGGTATGGATATTGAAAGAGAGCGGGGTATCACTATCAAGCTTCAACCGGTGACCATGGATTATAAAGGGTATCAATTGAATTTGATCGATACTCCGGGTCATGTAGATTTTTCTTATGAAGTTTCTAGATCTTTGGCGGCAGTGGAAACGGCCGTGTTGTTAGTTGATTCAACCCAGGGTATTCAAGCTCAAACTCTCGCTAATTTATATTTAGCATTAGAGCAGGATCTGACTATTATTCCAG
>JBAYNC010000109.1:0-3342 GCA_041679025.1 Patescibacteria group bacterium | reverse complement strand
TACGTTCTAATTATAGCATTATTTTATATTATTTAAAAACATGCTAAACTGATAATGGAATTAATCATTTAGCTTTATTTTTTATGCTTTTAACTGGAAAAATCAATCATAATTTGGCTTTGTTTAGAAATAATTTTACTATTGCCTGGGGAGAAGTCTTTGGTCAAAATTTTTCTCGATTCTGTGGAATCTTGGTTTTGATATTAAACTCAATCAGTTGGTTGGGTTCCTTTTTGCTTTATCGTTCACTGGGTGATGAATTAACTGTTTTGCATTATAATATTGATTTTGGTATTGATCTTATTGGTCGTCGCGGACAATTATTCGTCAATCCAGCTCTTGGTCTTATTTTAATAATCTTAGATTTATCATTATTATTGCTTTTGACTCGTCATCAGCATTTTAAATTAATATCTTTTCTTCTTTGGGGCACCATGATTCTGGCCAACATCTTTTTGATTTTGGCTGTCTTGGGCGTCTATTTGATTAATTTTAGGTAATAAAAATATGATTGATTTTTATTTAATTAAAATAATTTTTTTATCCACTCTAGCTTTTATCTTTACTATTTTCTGGACTCCTTTTTTGTCTGATATTTTATATAAATATAAGTTGGGGAAGAAGATTAGAAATAGTGGTTCTACGCCAATTTTTAGTGAGCTTCATGCTCATAAGGCTGGAACTCCAACCATGGCTGGTATTTTGATTTGGGGAACTCTATTAATCTTTATTTTATTTTTTTATTTTTTAGGTCAGATTCTGCCGATTGATATTTTAAAGAATTTAAACTTCTTGACTCAGAAGGAGACTCTTCTGCCTTTGGGTGCCTTAATTGTTTCGGCTCTGATTGGCCTCTTTGATGATTGGCTCGATGTTCGGGGCAAAGGAGTATTGGGTGGTGGTGGTCTTAAAACTCGTCATCGGTTATTGATTTATACATTTATTGCCATCTTTGCAGCTCTTTGGTTTTACTTTAAGTTAGATTGGTCCATGATTCATGTCCCATTCTTTGGTAATTTTGAAATTGGTTTGTGGTATATCCCAATTTTTGTGTTTATAATTGTGGCTACCTCTTTTTCGGTCAATGAGACCGATGGTTTAGATGGTTTGGCTGGGGGAACATTAATGGTTTCCTATGTTTCCTATGGAATTATTGCTTTCTCAATGGGTCGTTATGATTTGGCTGCCTTTTGTGGAGTTTTAATGGGAGCCTTATTAGCTTTTCTGTGGTTTAATATTGCTCCAGCTCGTTTCTACATGGGGGATACGGGATCAATGAGTTTGGGGGTTACTCTGGGAATTATTGCTCTACTGACTAATAATATTTTTATTTTACCTTTTATTGGTTTTATCTTTATGATTGAATCTGGTTCAGTTATTATCCAACTTCTGTCTAAAAGATTTCGCCATAAGAAAGTTTTTCTTTCTTCTCCTATTCATCATCACTTTCAAGCCATTGGTTGGCCAGAGACTAAGGTGGTGATGCGTTTCTGGTCAGTGGCCGGAGTGATGGCCGCCATTGGTTTAATGATTTTTTTATTAGATAAGAATATTTAATTATAGTCTTCATGTTTTTCAAGAATCTGTTAGCGTTAAAGAAAAATTATCATGCCCCAGACAAAAAACTAATTTTGGTAACTTTAGCTTTATTGGTTTTTGGTTTGGTGATGCTTTTTAGTGCTTCACTTGTGGCTGGTTATTTGCGCTCTGGTAATAGTTTGTATTTTATTAATCATCAGATCTTAGGATTATTATTGGGGATCCCAGCCTTTATTATCTGTTCTCGAATTGATTATCATTTTTGGCAGAAATACGCTTTTCACTTTTTATTACTTTCAATCTTTCTGCTCCTCTTGGTCTTTATCCCTGGTCTTTCGGCTAATTATGGCAAGGCGCATAATTGGATTAATATTTTTGGTTTTTCACTTCAACCATCAGAGTTTGTAAAGATCTCATTTTTGTTATATCTTTCAGCCTGGTTAGAGGTCAAGCAAAGCAAGTTAGATAATTTATCTCATGGTATTGCTCCTTTTCTAGCTATTTTAGGAATTATTTGTTTTTTGATGCTTCTCCAGCCAGATTTAGGGACATTATCCATTATCTTTGCTACTTCAGTGATGGTTTATTTTGTGGCCGGAGGAAAATGGAAACATATTTTAGTGGCTTTGTCGCTAGCAGCTATTTGTTTAGTGGTTTTGGTAAACGTCAAAGCTAATAAGATGGACCGAATCCAATGTTATCAAAATCCGGAGATTAGCGCTGATGACAAGTGTTATCAAACTAATCAAGCTTTGATTGCTGTTGGTTCCGGTGGTTTGTGGGGCAGGGGGCTGGGAGAAAGTCGTCAGAAGTTTATGTATCTGCCAGAGGTTTGGAGTGATTCTATTTTTGCTGTTGTGGCCGAAGAGCTTGGTTTTGTTGGTTCAGTCTTTCTTTTATTTCTTTATTTCTATCTTTTCTATCGTGGCTTTGCTATTTCAAAAAAAGCACCAGATTTATATGGTCGAATTTTAGCCATTGGTATTGTTTCTTGGATAATTATTCAAACCATTTTAAATATCGGGGGAACCATGAATTTTATCCCCATGACCGGAGTTCCTTTGCCACTAGTGTCTTCGGGCGGCTCATCCGTTTTGTCAATTTTAGCGGCTCTTGGTATTTTATTAAATATTAGTCGTCAGACTAGAGTAGTGTCTCGTAAGATGTAAATAAATATGATTGATAGAAAACACAAAAAATTAATTATGTTATCTGGCGGTGGTACTGGCGGATCAGCCACACCACTTTTAGCTTTAGCTGATTACCTACAGGCCGATTATGACTTTATCTTTGTGGGGACTAACTTTGGTCCAGAGAGATATTTAGTGGAGACTACTGGAATTCCATTTCTTTCAATTGTAAGTGGCAAATGGCGACGTTATTTTTCTTTGCAAAATATTAGTGATATTTTTAAAATTATTTTTGCTTTTTTTCAATCACTTTATTTGCTAAAAAAATATCGGCCTGATCTTTTGATGTCCGCTGGTGGTTTTGTTAGTGTTCCTTTGGCCTTTGCTGCCTATTGTCTTCGCATTCCAATCTTGATTCACCAGCAAGATATTCGGGCTGGGTTGGCTAACAAGCTAATGGCTAAGGTAGCTAGTCGGGTTACGGTAACTTTCCAAAAATCTTTGACTGATTATGGCCCCTCGGCCCTCTGGGTGGGCAATCCAATTAAGGAAATAGTGGTTGATAATTCATCTTTGTGGAAAAAATATAATTTAGATCAGGCTAAACCACTTCTACTGATTTTAGGCGGAGGTACTGGATCAGCTTTTATTAATTCACTGGTCAAAGATAGTT
>JBAYNC010000108.1:0-3544 GCA_041679025.1 Patescibacteria group bacterium | reverse complement strand
TCGACATTGCCTTCTTCGAGGGCGACAGGAAATCAATCCCGACGAGGATGAATCAAATATCATTTGATTCAAACAAGGACCGCGACGAGAAGATAAGAACGCAAATAATAATTGATTTCCATAAGAAAAAAAGAGAGGAAGAGGCAGCTAAAAAAACAGGAAAGGACAAAAAATAATTTTGCCCTATTACCCCCAAAAAAGGTGACCACCAGGCCACCTTTTTTTATTAACGTAAAAATTTTAAATTATTTTTGAGCAACGATATCAACCGCTTCTGACAAAGTCTTGACCCTGATAATTTCCATATTTTTCATCTTAGCCAAGCTATCCAATTTCATTTCTGGGATTAGAACTCGAGTAAATCCCATCTTCTCCGCTTCCTTCAACCTAAACTCTAATTTAGTCACCGGCCTTAACTCTCCACCTAACCCAACTTCACCCAAGACTAACATTCGACGATCAAGCGGAAGGTTAAGAAAAGAAGAAACCATTGCTAAACAAACCGCGAGATCAAGAGCCGGGTCACTAATTTTAAGGCCGCCAACAACATTTAGAATAACATCTTGCGAACTTAAATTAACCTTCTGCCTTTTTGACAAAACAGCTGTTAGAACCTGCAAACGATTCAAATCAAAGCCTGAAGCTTTTCGTTGCGGATAACCGAAAATAGTCTTGGTAACTAGAGCCTGAATATCAACCAAGAATGGTCGAGTCCCTTCGATAATACAACTGATAACCGAGCCGGATAGGCCTCGATCGTTTTCCTCCAAAAAAACCGCTGTGGGATTAGCCACTTCCCTAAACCCAGATCCAGTCATCTCCAATATTCCCAATTCATTAACGCTACCGAAACGATTTTTACTGGCCCGCAAAATATAATAATTATTTAACGTCTCAGTCTCCAGATAAATCACCGTATCAACAATATGCTCCAAAGATTTAGGACCGGCTATTTGTCCGTCCTTAGTAATATGACCAATGAGACAGACGGCAATATTATGGTTTTTAGCTAATTCCAAGAACTTAACCGCGCAAGCCCTGATTTGGTTAAGGCTCCCGGCCTCAGATGGCACCTGAGAGGAATAAACGGTCTGGATAGAATCAACGATAACTAAGACCGGATTAACCTGAATAGAAGCAGCTATTATTTTCTCAACATTAATTTCACTAACAAACTTAATATTCTTTAAATCACAACCTAAACGATCGAGTCGAGACTTGACCTGGGCGGCTGACTCCTCACCGGAAACATATAAAATAGAGGCATTGGACCCCCGGGCTAAAGCATCGGCAATCTGCGCCACGATAGTTGATTTCCCTACTCCCGGTTCACCACTTAACAAAATCAGAGATCCGGGAACTAGACCGCCACCCAAAACTCGATCGACTTCAGAAATTTTAGTCACAAAACGAGTCAAGTTAGCCTCAGTAATAGAATTTAAATCAATGACACTCGCACCCTTAATATTCTTAGAAATATTCTTATTATTAGCCCGAGAGTCACTGACGTCAACTGCTTCTTGAGCAATAGTCCCCCAGGAACCACATTCTAAACAACGCCCACTCCATTTAGAGTATTGGGCGTCGCATTTAGAGCAGACGAATAATGTATTTTTGTCAGCCATAATTTACTATTACCGTGTTCGAGGACATTCCGGTACAGTGATCAAAGGATCACCACCGCAATTATCCGCTCGATACTGATCAAACTTATGTCGAGAGTAGATCCAAGAGTTAGAATCAGTTAAGCCAGAGCTAGGATTAATTAAAAAATTCCACCAAATCAAAAATAAACCAGCAAAAGAAAAAACTAAAATAGCAACTAGAATAAAAATTCTAACCGGAAAATTAATTGGAGTTTCTGGAGCAACTACAGTTTTTTTAGTTGAGGTAGACAAAACTTTAGCGGTCTTGCCTTTTTTAGGCTTAATCGGAACAACTTTTTTAATAGGCATATTTTTTATTAATAATTATTTTTGCCAAGTGGCGCTAGAAGCCTTCCACTCTTCCTTTACTTTTTCAAAAACTACCAATATATCTTGAGAAAAAACCTTAGGCTCACCCGATCCAGCTACTTCCCGTCTTTGAGTGGTAACTAAGATCTCAGCTGTCCCAGCCTTGTCATCAAAGCTTTTAACAGTACCGGAAATAGCAATACTGGTGATACCATAATAATTGGTATTATTTTTATCTTGTTGATTCAAACTAGCCACATAATCATTGGCCCAAGATTGCATTTTAGGGGTCATAAATATTTTTAAGTCTTCAATATTGCCATAATTAGCCTGGTTAGAAAAAGAGCCAAAACGCTCCGCAAAAGACATGGCTAATTTACGTAAATCCTCGGAATTAAAAGCGCGATTGCCTTCGGCTGTCGCATCAAAACTATATTGCGGTTTTGGGACGTTATTTAAAGCGTCTTTTAATAATTTATTAGCATCAGCCTCGGTCTGAACTGGGGTCACAACCTCATTGGCTGCTTTCTGCCGTTGATTGAAGATATACATAAAAACAGCAATCACAATGACAATGATTAAAGAAGTACCGATAATAAAGATGCCTAAACGTTTTTTATCGTCCATATTATATAAAAATTAATTATAATTATTTTTTAACACTCCCCACTTCCTGATCGAGACTATCTTCAAATTGCTTTTTAGCCTCCTCAATCTCTAATAATTGTCGGGGATCGGAAGTAATTAATTGGTCTTCGGAATAAGAAGCCACCACCTTGATAGCCACGTGCTTATTACCAGCGAAGAAAATTCCTTCACCTAAACCACATTCCAAAAGCAAATATTTCTCGCCCTCAGTTAACATAAAGGTCTTTTGCACTAAATCAATAGCAGCTGGAGATTGCTTAAGCAAAATCTGAACCGAGGAGTTATTAACAATCGCTTGGCCATAAGGTGAAGTCAAAAAGTCATTAACATCCTGAGTAATTGTTGTCACCCCTAAATAGTATTTACGACAACGTTTAACCAGAGCAAAAATAAACTTGGCACTATCAGCATTTTGCATCATCCACCAAGCCTCATCAATAACTAAAACCCGCTTCTTGGTCTCACTGCGAACTACATTCCAAATATAATTGACAATAGTATAAATAGCAATCGGCCGTAATTCATCCTCTAAATCTCGAACTGAGAAACAAATTAATTGATTGCCCATTTCAACATTAGTCGGATTATTTAGCAGACCGGAAAAAGTTCCTTCAGTATATTTCTTTAGTCGCTCTGCCAATTCAGAAGCCCCCTCCATACCATCTAGGACTTGATAGAAATCAATCATGGTTGGTGGCTCTATTTGACTCAAGTCAGAGTCAGGAGTGATATCTTTCTTAGCATAAGTTTCAAGCAATGCTCTATCTACCAAGGAGTCCTCCTCATTGGTTAAATCACCAATCATTAGACGGACCAAACCTTTTAAAGTAATAACCGCACTTCGAATAATATCTTTCGGCTTAGCCTCGCCACCAATAGCTCGCGGCAAGTCGAAAGGATTAATCTTGTTTTCACTGGCCAGAGAAATATTAATATAAGTT
>JBAYNC010000107.1:0-3554 GCA_041679025.1 Patescibacteria group bacterium | reverse complement strand
GCTCATGGGCCTTCTTAAGGGCTAAGATAACAGCCTTGTATTCGGCCTGATTGTTAGTGGCCACACCCAAAAAATCAGAATATTCTTTAATCATCTCCCTCTCTTCATTATAAAAAACCACGCCAATACCAGCCGGTCCTGGATTACCCCGAGCGCCACCATCAGTATAAATAATAATTTTTTTGTGATTCATATTAATTAATTATTTTATTGGCACTAAATCAATAATCTTCATTTGAACTTCGCTCTTGCCATTATAGTTATTAAGATCTAGGTAATAAGCGACATCGACCTTCGATCCGATCTGAAGTTGAGAAAATTCAGAATTCTTAAAGAAAGCTATGGCCCAAAGACTACGAGAATTGTCAGCTAATCTTAACTTCATATGTTCTCCCTTTCCGCCCATAGTCACAATATCCATAATCGTCAGTCCATAAGAAACAAATTTAGGCTGAGGATTATTTTGACCATAAGGAGCAAGTTGAGAAATATTATTAACCAAATCTAAATCAATATCCTGCGGAGACAAAGCAGCGTCTAATTTTAATTTTGGAGCCAATTCTAAACCAGCTAATTTTTCAGTGGCAATTTGAGAGATTTTAACGATAAACTGATCCAATTTTTCTCGCTCATAAACCGAGAAGCCACAGGCCGCTGGATGACCACCGTATTTATCTAAAAATTCCCTGGAGTCTTCAATCGCTTCGATTAGATTAAACTCGGGAATACTTCGACCAGAACTTTTATAACCATCTTGGGACTTAGTAACAATGAGTGTCGGACGATAATATTTTTCACAGATTTTACCAGCCACCAAACCAATCACTCCTTCGGTTTTAGTATCATATTCTAAATCACAAACACTGATAATAATATTCGGGACATTCTGCTGATCAATGTCTTTTTCAACAAGCGCCATAATATTAGCAGTAATTTCCTGACGTTCAATATTTTTTTGGTTTAACTCATTAGCCAAAACTTTTACCTCCTCCAAATTGTCGGATAAAATTAGCTTAAGCGCATTATTAGCATGTCCCAAGCGACTAGCGGCATTTAACCGAGGCCCCAATTGAAAACCAATATTCCAAGAGTCAAGCTTAGATCCGTTAATCCCTATTTTGGCGACATTAATTAATTCCTTTAATCCCAGCCTCTTAGTTTTATTTAAAATTTCCAATCCTTTTTTGACCAACAATCTATTTTCTCCTAGAAGAGAAACCATATCAGCAACTGTGCCAAGCGCCACTAGATCCAAACTTCTTTCCACCAAGTATTGTTTTTGGACGTCATCCAACTTAGATCGAGAGATTAGAGCCTGAACAACTTTAAAGGCCACCCCAACGCCAGCCAGTATTTTAAAAGGATAACCATCATCTTGATTGGCACAATTAATAAATAAACATTGAGGCATCTCTGATTTATCTTCTGGCAAAGCATGATGATCGGTCAAAATTATTTCCATTCCCAAACTTTTAGCATATTCAATTTCTTCCCAATTTCTAGTCCCAGTATCGACGGTAATAATTAGCTTATAACCATCGGCTGCAATTTTGCCAACCGCCTCTTTATTCATACCATATCCTTCGGTTACTCTATCTGGCAAATAATAATCGACTTTAGCTCCTAAAATTTTAAAAGTATCCCACAAAACCGCTGTCGCTGTCACGCCATCAGCATCATAATCGCCATAAATCATAATCTTATCACCCGCCTTGATATGGCTAACAATCAGATTAATAGAGGCCTCCATATCAGAAAACAAAAAAGGATCATATTTTTTAAAATACTCATCCGAAAATAATTCCTCCACAAAAAAAGCTTCAACCTCTTCCGGTTTTTGAATTCCTCGATTATAGAGCAATTGCAATAGAACTGGGGAATAATTAGGATTAGCGGCAATAACTGATTGCGGCATTTTTTCCATGAGCTGCCAGATTTTAGACATAATTTAATTTTAGCTATTTTAATTAGATCCACTAAATTAACACAGCAAAAATTACATAAAAGGAATGGCCACTGTCCAGGCGACCATAGAAATAACCACCAGCGAAGAAATAATAATCCAAACTACTCTAACTACTTTTTTGCGCTTCATAATATTTAAATTATCTTTTTAATATCTTAACAAAAGTATCGGGCGGAATAGAAACGCTACCCTTACCCAAACTCATCATTTTTTTCTTACCCTTCTTCTGTTTCTCTAATAATTTTCGTTTTCGACTGACATCGCCACCATATAATTTAGCCGTAACATCTTTGCGCATCGCCGACAATCTTTCGGCGGCAATAACCTTACCGCCAATAGCTGCTTGGAGCTTGATTACAAACATCTCCCGTGGAATAGTGTCTTTCAGAATATTAACAATTTCCTTACCTTGACGGAAAGCTTCATCGCGATAAACAATTGTCGCCAAAGATTCAACAATATCATCAGCCACCATAATATCCATCTTAACAACATCGGCTGGTCGATAATCTAGATAATCATAATTGATAGAAGCATAGCCCGCACTAACACTCTTAATCTTGTCATAAAAATCAGTTAAAATAGCAGCCATCGGAATCTCATAATGTAAAATTACTCTGGGCTGATCAGTATCAATCGACATATATTCAGTATTTTTATAGATTCCACGTTTATCCTGAGCCAATTTAATAACATTACCCATATATTCTTTGGGCACAACAATATCCAATAAAACCCAAGGCTCTTCAACCCCTAACAACTCTGAAGGATCTGATAATTTTTGCGGAGTTCGAACAATCTCCTCTTCACCATTCTTCTTAAAAATCTTGTAAGCCACGCTAGGGATAGTCACAATAATATCTAAGTTATATTCGCGTCTTAATCTTTCCTGGAAAATCTCTAAATGCAATAATCCTAAAAAACCGCAACGAAAACCAAAGCCTAAAGCCTCAGATCTCTCTGGCTCATAGACTAAAGCACTATCATTTAATTTTAATTTTTCCATGGCTTCTCTTAAGTCCTCAAGACTATCACCTTCACTCGGGAAGATACCAGCAAAGACCATGGGCTTTACCTCTTTATAACCAGGAAGTGGCTCTGGCTTATTGTTCTCATTATAGGGAAAGGTAACGGTATCACCAACACGACACTCCCCCACCGCCTTAAATCCAGTGACAATATAACCAATACTTCCGCCATGTAATTCACCAGTAGAAAAGTAATCCGGACGGAAAATACCAATATCCAAAACTTCACTTTCTGCTTTAGTGGCTATTAGCTTAATCTTATTTCCTTTTTTAAGGGCGCCATCAAAAATTCTGACATAAGCTACCACGCCTTTATACTCATCATATTTAGAGTCAAAGATTAAAGCTCGGGGCAGACTGGACTCGCCTCCTCCTTGGGGTGGATTACTTTTCTCAATAACAGCATCCAAAATGTCAGCAACGCCTTCGCCAGTTTTGCCTGAAGCACAAAGAATATCTTCCTCTTTACAACCCAGCAATTTAACAATCTCATTTTTAGTTTTGGGGACATTGGCCGCCGGCAAATCAATTTTGTTAACCACTGGAATAATAGTCAGATC
>JBAYNC010000106.1:0-3679 GCA_041679025.1 Patescibacteria group bacterium | reverse complement strand
TATCTTTCTTTGATTAACAATTATTTGAAATACTATAATAACTCCAGATTACACCTTGGGTTGGGACTTAAAACCCCAGCTCAATTTATTAGTTAGTGTTTCCAAGGTGCTGGTCAGAAAACGGGGCCTGGACAAAGGAGTCTATTTGTTCCTATCAATTCATCATTTTCTCAATTTTATTGGGATTTATAACAATTTTTAAAGACTGCCTTTTAGCTCTAATTTCCCCTCTAATTTTATAGACTGCAAACAATTCTTTAATCAAGTAAAATTCAAATAATAATACAAACAACGAACTCATTAACTGATAAAACCAAGTTTGCCACTTAACTCTGAAGGAATAGGGTAAGTGAGAGTATTTCAAAACTAAAATCCACTGATTCAAAAAAGACCAACTCCTCACCTGACGACTCTTATTTTTTCGATTTAAAACCACGGACAATAGCCCCCTCCCTAACTGACTGACAGTTCGATCGTGGTAAATATGCGCTTCAGGGATAAGCTTAATTGACCAACCGGCTAATTGTAGGCGATAAGACAAATCAATATCTTCTTTGTACATAAACATCAATTCATCGAGATATTCTCGACCATAAGCGACATTAGCCAAAGCCTTCATTCTAATAAGAGCCGCCGCACCAGTAAAACCAAAAATCATTTCAGATTCAGAATTAATAACCGGAGATCCTTGATGTCGATCAAAAAAACGATGACTAGATGTAATGACTAGGCCATCACTATCAATAGTGCTGGTTAAGATATTATGATCAAAATCCCATCTTAAAATTCTCGGGGCCACCGCGCCCAGAGACGCCTCATCATCCAAAGCCTTCACTAACTTAACAATGCTGTCAGGAGCTAAAACCATATCAGGATTCAGCATTAAAAAATACTCAGCTCCAAGCTTTAGAGCTCGCTCAATCATTAAATTATAAGCCTTGGCAAAGCCTAAATTAGAACCAGCAAAAGTTAGAACAATATCGGGTAAATTATCTTTTAAATATTTCTTATTATCATTTTCCTCCAAATCACTATTATCAACCGCCAAGAGACAATATTCTTTTTCATTAAAAGCGACAGCCAAAGACTCCTTTAGACTGGGAACAAAAAAGGGGAGATATTTGGCAGTCAGATTATTGTAAGTGATAAAACCAATGGCTATTTTCATATCTCCATTATTCTATAATATATTTGATAAAATCGCAATTGCCAACAAAAAAAGAACTCACCCTGGAGTTCTTTTTTTATCTGTCCATCTAACTAATTATTGCCACTTTCTTTCTTGCCGAACCAACAAGTCCAAGGATTTTTCTGGCTCAGACATCAAGACCTTAACGACCCTCTCCATCCGCGCCCCCTGAGAACCTTTGACCAATATCAAGTCGCCATCAGAAACTAAATTTAAAACCTCTTCAGCTGCTTTTAAGCTATCAGTAAAATAAATAATATCTTTTAAACCTTGCTTTTTAGCCTCTTCCCCGATTATTTTTCCCTTTTCTCCCACAGCGACCAACAAATCAACGCTCTCAGCCACTTTTCGACCAACCTCGCGATGACCGGAATCACTAGAATTTCCAAGCTCTAGCATATCCCCCAAGACGGCCACTTTTCGACCTCGAATCGTTTTGACCTCTGATAGAATTGAAAGAGCGGCTAAACAGGAATCAGGCGATGAGTTATAGGTATCATCAATAATCTTAGTGTTCTTCCTGCCAGATATCAAATTCAATCGTCCGGGCGGTAAACGAAAGGCACTTAATGCCTGAGCTATTTCCACTAAATTAATACTATAATTAAGGGCGACAGCCGAAGCGGCTAAAGCAGCATAGATTGGTGGATAGCCAATGACATGAGGCAAAAATACCGGGACAATAGCGCCACGATAATTAAGCTTGAAACTAACTCCTAATAAATCTTCCTGATTATCTAAACTCCGAAAATTAAAATTAATCTCCTGGGCCATAATATCTGCCCCCTCAGTTAAACCATAATTTAACACTTGGCAAATAACCGAACTCCTCATTTCTCGAGTCAACTCATTATCATAATTTAGAATAGCCAAAGAATCCTTGTCCAAACTTTCCACTAAAACTCTTTTTTCCTTCTGAATATTTTCCGGCTTATCAAAAAACTCAAGATGAGACGATCCGACTCCAGTTATAATCCCAATCTTCGGGAAAACAATACTAGTTAGATATTTCATATCCCCCGGGCGATCAATACCCATCTCCAATATTAAAACGGTGGGATAGTTTTTATCTTGAATAACCAAAAGTTTTAAAAAATAAAAAAATAAGTTAATCCAACCAACCAAGGACTTCCCCGGAGAATCAACACCCAAAATAGTCAGCGGTACGCCCAATTCATTATTATAGTTTTTTAAACTGCGACGAATATTAAACTTGTCTTTCAAGACAGCATAAACCGCTTCCTTAGTACTAGTTTTTCCAACACTACCAGAAATGCCAATAACCTCGGGTTGATACTTAGCCAAAACTAAACGGGCCATTGTTTTCAAAATAAATTGTAGTATTTTTTTCATATTAATTAATTTTCTCTTTCTTTAGGGACTTGATAGTATTTTAATAAAAAATCAGCAATATCACCAAAGATCGGAGCAGCTGAACTTTCAGCAAACTTAAAACCTTTAGGCTTGTCCAACTTAACTAGCATAACAAAACGAGGTTTGTCAACCGGAGCAAAACCAACAAAGGTATGAATATATTGCGAATCCAAATAACCGCCACTGGAAGATGGGATCTGAGCTGTACCAGTCTTTCCACCAACATAATAACCAGAAACACCAGCTAATTTAGAATGACCTTTTTCAACCACCTCGGCTAACATAGCCGAAACTGTCTGAGCCGCCTCAGCGGAGATCACTCGACGTAATTCCTGAATTGGCGTTACTATCTTACTGCCATCAGGTTTAATAATCTCTTTAACCAAATGAGGCCTCATTAGAACCCCACCATTAGCAATGACGGCATAAGACATCACCATCTGAAGCGGAGTTACAGCCACACCCTGACCAAAAGAAGCCGTCGCCGCATCAATTGGCAAGATCTTATTTTTAAGTAAAGGATTAATACTGCCGGAGGCCTCGGACTTAAGCTCAATTCCAGTATTTTCATTAAAGCCAAATTTCTGCAAATAATCAGAAAAAACTTTAGCTCCGATTTGTTCCATGGCAAAGATGGCACCCAGATTTAAAGATTTTTCCAGAACAGTCTTCATATTAACTTGCCCATGAGCACCAAAAGTTTCAAAATCAGAGTTAGCAATTGGCTTCTTCCAACCAGTGATCACCCTTTGCCCTGTATCATTATAAGTAGTGCTGGGAGTAACTTTCTTTTGGTCGAGCGCTGCGGCCATAGTTATAGTTTTAAAAACCGAGCCAGGCTCATACTGAGAACTAATCGCCGGATTAGAGAAGGTCTCAGCCTTTTTAACATCTGCATAATTATTAGGATCAAAGCTCGGCCAAGAACACATCGCGATAATTTCCCCGGTGTCAGGTTTTACGATAATAATAGTGGCACTATCATACTTGTAGCGCGCTTCTGATTCTTCTAATTTTTGACAAACATAAAATTCTACCGCCCGATCAATCGTCAAAACAAGATCCTGCCCGGCCTCTGGCTTAATATATTCTCGGTCGTTAACAATAATAACATTA
>JBAYNC010000105.1:0-3727 GCA_041679025.1 Patescibacteria group bacterium | reverse complement strand
TCCGGATAAATAATTATTTCATAATCATCCCGACTAATAGCCAGTATCTTAGGAACAGCTTCGCGGATATAATCATTAATGGCTTTAACTGGGATAATAAAACTAAACTTAATCATGTTATTTATTTTTATCCTTCTCTTCTCGCACAATATAGAGCGGACGATCTAAAACTTCTTTATGAATATGGGCAATATAAAGAGCTACCAGGCCCAAAGAACTAAGAATCATACCGACCAGAAAAGTAATTAGAAAAGCTAATTGCGCCGGACCAGAAAAGCTGGAAGCAAAAGACCAATTAAAAAGATATTTACCAATAATAATATAAAAACCAAAGGGACCGGCCGTCAGAACAATAAACAGACCTAAATAACCGGCTAATTGCAAAGGAAAAAGACTAAGAGAAACAAAACTATTCATCGCTAATCTGACTAATTTCACAAAACTATAACCAGCCTGACCATTAGCTCTTTCATTGGCTTCAAAATAGATAAAATCACGCTTAAATCCCAACCAATTGATTAAAGCTCGAGTCATTCGATTCTTTTCCGTCAAACCGTTAAAAGCATTAATCACTTCCCTGTTAACTAAACGAAAATCAGTTTCATTGGGAATAATATCAACCTTAGATATTCGACTAATAATTTTATGAAACAAAAATGATCCAGAATTTTTAATAAACCCGGCCTTTCTATTCTTTCTTCTAATCCCCACCACCACTTCAGCTCCCTGCTCCCATTTTTCAATAAAAGCTGGGATTAACTCCATGGGATGTTGAAAGTCAGCATCAATCATAATGGCCGCTTCACCTCGAACTTGATTAAGGCCGGCACTAAGGGCTGGTTCTTTGCCAAAATTACGAGAAAACTGCAGAACCCGAACATTATCACTCTTAATCTTATCAAGCTCTAAAACTGAAGAATCACGACTACCATCATCAACAAAAATCATCTCCCAAACATATTTAGATTCTAAATTAGATAAAACTCCTTTGAGGGCTACAAAAAAACTCGGAATATTTTCCGCTTCGTTATAAATCGGGATGATAATTGATATTAAAGGCTTATTTTCCATATTAATTAATACCCTCATATTATCACGGGTTAGAATAAAATTCAACATGATTGACCTATTACAAAAAATCTGTCAGCAACGACAGATTTTTGATAAATTTCACACAATAATTATTTACGATAGATATTAGAATCTACTGGCAAACCAGTAAAAATTGTTCTTGAAGAATCAGAAAAGAGATTAATTAATCTGACAATAAAATGAGGCGAGGAAGAATTACCGCCAAAACCATCAATTTTAACCATAAAAGTTGTAGAACTTTGTGATTCAACCATTATTGGGCTCGAAAAAGTTAATAAGTTAGAAGAATCATTAACTAAATTTTTCTTAGCTAATAAATTATTTTGACTATCAAATACAGATAGATAAGTTTGATTATAATAATTAATACCCGAGGTTACATCTAAAATATTTTCAATTGTAAACCCGCTAACTAGACCAGAAGAACTGGTGGAATTATTAAATAATTTAAATGAAATCTCAGTTGAAATTCCAGATTCAATAGTAAAATAAGGTTGATTGTTAGCAGAAATATTAATACTAAAATTAGGATTACAAGATTGAACTAGAATTGGATTACCGCCCCCACAGCCATCCGGACCAGAGGTTCTAACAGTTCTAGTCTGAAGACCTAAAGCACTGCAAGCAGACCAGTCACTGTACGTCCACATATCGCAAATAGCGGGAGTATATACACAACTTCGTGAAACGACAGGAGAAGGAGTGTCGACATTAACACAATCAAACGACAAATTACAAATACGATTATTTACCCCGGACGGAGAACAATCACTCCAATCGCCACAGGTCCAAGAATCAACTATACAAGAGTTAAGGGATGGCTCATTATATTGAGATAAAATTGAAATTTTACTTAAATCATTATTAGTTATACCTAAACCTAATTTTCTCATAGCCTCCAACATATCAACGGGTCGACCTAAATAATATTTTTTATAATCTACTGGACTAATATACCAAGCCTCGCCTCGATTCTCAACCTGAATAAATATTTTACCAGCTATTTTTTTAGCAAAAAACAAATCAATATCTTTCTCACCCAAAACAGCGACTCGATTTAAATTAGTGTTAGTAATACCAATCCCAAAATCTCGCACCACCTTCAAAGCATTCTCCGGGGATCCCAAATAAGCCCTCCCGAAAGTAACCGGATCGACATACCAGGCCTTACCCTTATCTTCCACCTGAAGAAGAATTCGACCGGATAAGTCATTGACCGCCGCTCGACTAGAATTTACTCCAATAACCAAGAAAGAAAAAACAATTAATAAAAAACTATAAAATCTAACTTTTTTAAAAATAATCATATTGTTATAATATTAATAATTAATAATATTATAACAAAAAGATTAAACAAAAACAAACAGAGCCCCAAATTGGGGCTCTGTTTTAGAAACTGACTAAAAACGATATCTAGATATTATTTAGATAAAGTCTGAGAGTCAGTTGGGATCAATTTAACTAACCATTCATTGTTCCAATCATTTGAAGTAGCAGCCTCATCATGAGTTGGAGTTGAAGGATCACCAGCCTGATCAGACCATACTAAAGTAGCGGCAGTGCCAGCAACTGTTGTGTAGTCATTAGAAGCAGCGTAAGCAGAAACGCCAGTAGAGAAAGTAGTACTTACACTTTCACCATTGACGATAGATCCACCGACAGAAGCCTTAATCAAGTAGTTCTTAGTTCCACTGATTGACTGTTCGCTAGTAGCTACGAAGGTGATTAAACCATCAGCAGCAGCACCAGCAGTTTGCATTGTTCCAGTAACATTAGCCAAAGTGATAACACCAGGGATCAAAGTGTTTGTATCAGCATCGTAAAGACTTACAGAGCCAGTACCATTAGCTACAGCCGAAGCTAAAGCGATGGTTGGAGCAGAAGTCTTAGAAACATTGATAGCTAATTTCTTCCATCCGACAGTATTAGCGCCTGATGTAATGCTAAACTTAGAAATAGTCTGAGTACCAGCATTCAACAAAGTTGAAGGTAAAGCCAAAGGAGCAACGGTTGGAATGGATTTATAAACATAAATATCATTACCAGCTCTGTCAGCAGTACCGCTAGCATCTTCAACGCCTTGAGAGTTGTTAGCCTTGAAAGCATCAAGAGTAACAGCAATATCAGCGCCAGTATTACCAGCACCGAAACCAACAGTACCTAAGTTTCCAGTAACTGTTAATACCTTATAAGCATTAGCAGCAACCGGGACATTCAAACCACTAAAAGTAGCGCTAGTTCCGGAGACAGGAGCAGTTCCTAAGATATTAACACCATCTTTCAAAACAAGAGATGTAATATTAGAGGCTGCCGCAGCATTAGCAACTTTAACAACAACTTCGGTAACAACATAGTTATCATTAGTAGTTGTAAAACGGAAAGCGGCTAAATCCTTAGCTTGGCTACCAACTACGATCTGAGCTACAGGAGTAGTGGCGTCTAAAGCAGACACAATACTTCCAGTAGTAGCAGTAATAGTTTGACCAGCTAAAACACTGCCACTATTAGTAGTAACAGTTTGTGAAGAGCCTGCGGTAGTACCAGAAACTAATAAATTAGAAATCATAGTATCATTGCCACCAGCAACTGTGAAGGTGCCAATATTACCCCAAACTTCAATCACCAAATTACCATT
>JBAYNC010000104.1:0-3734 GCA_041679025.1 Patescibacteria group bacterium | reverse complement strand
TATTAATATAGGTACCAACGCCTGGATTAGGAGTCTGAGCACCGGCAGCTCCTACTTAAATAAAATTCGTAGAAGAAGTTATTCGCAGAGCTTCGGCTTCGCAGTCCGTTGTATAAAAAATCCATAATTAATTTAATAAAAAACAATCTATATGGTCCCAATCATTGATGTCATCTTATTATTATTTCTAGCCGGATTTATTTTCTATGGCTTATTCTTCGGTTTTATAAAGATGGTCGGCTACTTGGCTGGTCTGATTATTGGTACTTGGGTCGCCAGTCATTTCTATCTAATATTCTATGAATGGTTTAAGTGGTTATTTTTTGGATATGAGAATGCCGGAAAAATTATCTCATTTATTTTAGTCCTAACCATTGTCAGTCGCTTAGTTGGCATGGGATTTTATGTTATTGAGAAACTATTCAATGTTATTTCCATTATTCCATTCTTAAAAGGCATCAACAAAATAGTTGGAGCTGTTTTTGGCTTAATTGAAGGCACTTTTACTTTTGGTCTAATCATCTATGTGGCTTCACGCTATACTTTCATCGATAGCTTCTTGGGCCATCAATTATCAGCTTCTAAAATAGCACCGTTTTTAATGAAGATGGTAAATATCCTGACGCCACTTTTTCCGGAAGCCCTTAGAATGTTAAAATCAATTATCCAAATCTAAATAAAAAACAACTTTCTGGTCTGGTTGCCAAAAAATCATTTTTTGATTAAAATGATAGGGTACTCATATAGGATTAATTCATCACTGGGGCTAAAAAGCCTCAGTTAATTATTAGCCTTAAAAGATAAATGAAATATTAAAATATGAACAAAAAAAATAAGCATTTTTGGAAATTGGCCGGGGTAGCAGTTTTATGCATCATCTCCTTATTTTCTGCTTTTAGCGCCGGGGCCTACATATCTCAAAACAGCAACTCCTTTGGCGAACTAGTCAAAAAAGAAGTTAGCTATTTTGGCGTTGATAAATTAAATTCGGCCAGTGCTATTACTTCTGATATTGACTTCAATCTCTATTGGGAAGTCTGGAATAACCTTAAGGGTAATTATGTTGATAAAGGCAAGCTAGATGACAAAACTCTCTTCTACGGGGCTCTAAAAGGCCTAGTAGCAGCCGCTGGTGACCCTTATACCGTCTTTATGGATCCTAAAGAGAATAAACAATTTGAGGATGATATGGCCGGAACATTTGAAGGCATTGGGGCTGAGATTGGTCTCAAAGATGAAATTATCACCATCATCTCACCTCTCAATGATATGCCAGCCGCTAAAGCCGGATTGAAAGCCGGGGATCAGATATTTGCAATTAATGGTACTTCAACTGCCAACATGACCGTCAATGAAGCTGTCCGTCAAATTCGTGGGCCAAAAGATACTACAGTAACCCTAACTGTTTTTCGCCAGGGTGAAAAAAATACTAAAGACTATACTATCACCCGAGGAGTAATAGTGGTCAAGAGCGTCAAAACAGAAATGCGAGCTGACGGTCTTTACGTTATTTCAGTTAGCGCTTTTAACAACGATACTCGCGGACTATTTCAGGCTGCCGTCACTGATGTCTTAGCCAAAAAACCAAAGGGAATAATTTTAGACTTACGTAATAATCCTGGGGGCTATTTAGATACTGCTGTTGATATGGCCAGTGAATGGATTGAAGGCGGTCCGGTTGTTATTGAAAAATTCAGCGAAACTAAGAAGAATGAATATGCTACTACCGGTTCAGCGAAGTTAAAGAATATCCCAACCGTAGTACTGATTAACAAGGGAAGTGCTTCTGCCTCAGAAATCGTTGCTGGGGCACTACAAGATACTAGAAAGGCAACTATTATCGGAGAAAAATCTTTTGGGAAAGGATCAGTCCAAAGCTTAATTAATCTAGACGATGGCTCTTCTATCAAGGTAACTATTGCTAAATGGTTGACTCCTAAAGGAATATCAATTAATGATCAGGGAATTACTCCGGACCAAGAGATAATAATCAAGCCAGAGGACGTAAAAAATAATCAAGATCCCCAAATGCAGAAAGCGATCGAGATTTTGAAGTAATAAAAAAGCGACATTAATTAATGTCGCTAATCTTCAAGATAAATAGACTATCTAATATTCATCTTGAAACAACTCTTGATTTAAACCGTTTTTTTGTCGAGCATTGTTAGTAATCTCTGCCTCAATCTCTTCTTGCTCATTGTCTCGAAGAGACATATATCTTTCTTTTCTCTGCTCGTCACTGGGGATATATATCCTCTGACAGTCAACGTAATCCTCGTTGACTGCATCAATCAAGTCTGCTCGTTTTTTATAAGCAGTAATACCATCACCACCGATAAGATAGAGCGACTTAGAGCCACTTCTCCCCAGAATACTTATTGTACAATCCATAATAAAATTTTTTGAAGTTAATGTTTAAGAACTAAAATCATTATATAATAATACTAATAATTTGTCAATAATATGACTAAAAAGATCCCCACTAAATACATCTTCGTTGTCGGCGGTGTTATGTCTGGCGTTGGTAAGGGCATTACCACTGCCTCTATCGGAGAAATTCTCCAAACTAAGGGTTATAAGGTTAGTGCTATTAAAATGGACCCTTATATCAACGTTGATGCCGGCACCATGAACCCAATTGAACACGGAGAAGTGTTTGTGACTGAAGATGGGGATGAGACTGACCAGGATATTGGAAACTACGAGCGCTTTCTAAACACCAATATTTACAAAGAAAATTATATGACCACCGGTCGCATCTACCAGACCGTTATCAACAAAGAACGAAATCTAGAATATAAAGGAAAATGTGTTCAGGTTGTGCCTCATATTCCAATGGAGATTAGAGACCGGATCGAAAGAGCAGTCAAAAAGACTGGAGCCGAAGTTATGATTATTGAAATTGGTGGAACAGTAGGCGAATATGAGAATCTATTGTTTTTAGAAGCAGCCCGCGTTATGAAATTATATAATCCCAAAGACGTTGTCTTTGTGATGGTTTCATATCTACCAATTCCTAATAAAATTGGTGAGATGAAAACCAAACCAACTCAACACGCTGTCAGAAATTTAAATAGTGCCGGAATCCAACCAGATTTTTTAATCGCCCGTTCCGAAGCTAATATTGATCAACATCGTCGTGACAAGATTGCCATCAATTGTAATATCCACCCCGAAAATGTAATTGCCGCTCCTGACGTTAACTCTATTTATGATATTCCCCTGAACTTTGAAAAAGATAAGTTGGGTGACCGAATTTTGAAACAATTAAGTTTGAAGGTTAGAAATAATAAAACTGATAGCAATAAAGCCTGGGAACAAATGGTCAAAAATACTAAGATCAAGAACCCAGAAGTTTTAATTGGCATTGTTGGCAAGTACTTTACCACCGGCGACTTTTCCTTAAGCGATTCCTATATCTCAGTCATTGAAGCCGTCAAACATGCCGCTGCTTATAATCACGTTCACGTCAAATTGGAATGGATTAATGCCGAGGATGTTGAGAAGAGTGGTACTAAAATTCTAAAAAAATTAGCTGGAATCATTGTTCCTCAGGGATGGGGAAGCAGAGGTTCTGAGGGTAAGATAGCCACTATTAAATATTGTCGCGAAAATAACGTTCCTTATTTCGGCCTATGCTATGGCATGCAAATGGCGGTTATTGAATTCGCTCGTCATGCCTGCAACTTGAAAGGGGCTAACTCCGAAGAAGTCGACAAGAAAAACCTTTATTC
>JBAYNC010000103.1:0-3736 GCA_041679025.1 Patescibacteria group bacterium | reverse complement strand
GGAGCCAAGCCTTTATCTTTAAGTGATTTGTCATCAGTTAATCCAGTTGATTTTAGGGGGAGAGAAATGAAGTTGGAGCCAAAAAAAGAAGAGGTTGACAATGAGGAGGAAAAAGATATAAAAGAAGGAGATACTATTCAGTTTTAATGTTTTTACTATTTGAAAGTCTATAATTATATT
This sequence comes from Patescibacteria group bacterium, assembly GCA_041679025.1. GTDB lineage: Bacteria > Patescibacteriota > Patescibacteriia > Patescibacteriales > UBA12465 > CG1-02-41-21. Next base: position 3,556 of record JBAYNC010000103.1, on the reverse strand, counting down.
TTATAGACTTTTTACCTATAATTATGAATTATCTAAAAATTGGTAAAGCAACGGAGCTTACTGGCCGAGATCGGAAGATTTATCGTTACTTGGAAATATTGCCTGGGTTTTTATCTATTGGTACTCTTTTATTGTTATTAATTCTTTCTTATTTTAAGCCAGTCTGGGTGGCTTATTTTATTATTGCCTTTGATGTCTATTGGCTTCTTCTGGTGGTCTTTTTGGCTATTTATTTAGTCGCTGGTTACAATAAGTTAAAGGAGAACAAGATTATTGATTGGGAAAAAAAATGTCGAGAACTACCAGTTAACTTTTTGGATGCTGAGAGTATCACTCTGGCCGATGATCAAATTCAGAAACCTCTTTGTGACCAAGGGATGTCTTGGGAGGAAATTATTCATTTAATTATTTTACCAAACTATAATGAAGATCTAGAAATCTTGAAGACTGCCGTTGATTCCTTGGTGAAGGATGGCTATCCCACCAAGAATATGATTATTGTTTTGGCTATGGAGGAAAGGGCTGGAATTGAAAATGCTCAGGCCAAAGCGCAAGCTATGAGTTTAGAATTTTCGAAGTATTTCCGTAATTTTTTAGTGACTTATCATCCCGGAGAAATTGCAGGGGAGTTGAAAGGTAAGGGCGCTAATCAGGCTTGGGCAGCTAAGAAGGTTAAGGAGGAAATTATTGACAAGGAAGGATTGGATTATAATAAAATTCTAGTGAGTGTTTTTGATATTGATACCGTAGTTCATCCTGGTTATTTTTTTAAGTTGACTCATTCTTTTCTGACCGTCTCTGACCCTTATCATGCCAGTTATCAGCCTATTCCGATTTATCATAATAATGTTTGGCAGGCGCCATTCTTCGCTCGTGTGGCTTCATCTTCTAATACTTTTTGGCAAATGATGCAACAGATTAGGCCGGACAAATTATCAACCTATTCTTCTCATTCTATGACTTGGAGGGCGTTGGTGGATATTGGTTTTTGGTCAACCAATATGGTGTCAGAAGATTCTCGAATTTTTTGGAATTGTTTGCTCTATTATAATGGTCGTTACCGCGTTGAGCCGCTCTATTTCCCAGTTTTCATGGACACTACTATGGACGCTAGTTTTTTGGAAACTGCCAAGAGTTTGTATAAGCAACAAAGGCGTTGGGCTTGGGGGAGTGAGAATGTCCCTTATCTGATTTTTAATACCATGAAGAAGTGGAAAGAGGTCGACCATAAGGTGATGATTCGTCATATCTGTGTTCAGATTTATGGTTTTCATTCTTGGGCGACCAATGCCTTGATTATCGCTGTTATGGGTTGGATGCCAATGTTTTTGGGCGGTGATCGTTTCAACTCTACAGTTCTTTCTGGTAATTTACCTCAGGTTAGTACCTGGCTGATGAATTTAGCGATGGTCGGTATGGTCTTGTCGGCTACTATTTCTACTATTCTGTTGCCGAAGCGACCAAAGAATTTTAGTGTCTTTAAAAATATTTTGGTTGTGCTGGAATGGGTGACGGTTCCGATAACTATTATTTTCTTTGGAGCTCTTCCTTGTCTTGATGCTCAATGGCGACTGATGCGCGGAAAGTATATGGGGTTCTGGGTTACTCCCAAGAGCCGAAAATAGTTTTTGCGGGTATCGTATAGTGGTTATTATGTTAGCTTCCCAAGCTGAAGATGGCGGTTCGATTCCGCTTACCCGCTCTAAAGAGAAACACTTTTATCGGTGTTTTTTTTGTTGACTTAAATAAAATATAATTATAATATAAAGAATCGGTTAAATTGTTGTACCTTTAAAATCTGTAGAAATGAATAGTAAAAAAATTTTTCTCATAGCTTGTTGTATTTTGGCTGGAATTTTAATTTCATCCTTTTTTCTTTCTGTTCACGTTTGGTTCTATGTCGCGCCAGTCTTGTTGATCATCGTTTTATGGTTAGCCTCTCTCTTCCTTCGAAAAAAGAAATCAGTTCCAATCCCTATCGTTGAGAAGGAGGTTGTGGCCGTTGAGCCTGAAAAAGTTGAGGTGGTTGATCTCAAAAACTTATCCAGGACCGCTTATTTAGTTAAATGCGGGGAGGATGTAGTTTTAAATCCTGATATTGCTATTGACGATCCTTATCTCGATTTATTTGCTCCTTGGAACAGTGGAGATCATATTTTTCCGGCCATTGATCCTTTGTTTGAGGAATTATTGAAAAAGGATTGTATCGAATCAGGAAGGATTATGAGAGCTTTCTCAATTGTAAGACCAGGATATGATCCAATAGGTTATTTTTGGTCTTTTGATGTGAATTTAGTTAGCTTGTCTCTTCAAGCTAGCACCATTCTGCGTTATTTTCTTGATAATAAGGTTGTTTTTGGCGATCGCAATTGGTTCTTGCTGAATACCCGACCAGATGAAGATGAGACTAGAATGGAGGATTTGAGAATAGTGGATATTAAGCTGTTGGGCAATGGAAAATATTTTATTTATTGTTACCCTTGTCGTCATTGGAGCTCTTTCGGGGGTGGGTGGCTCGATTTGTCAGTGGATAATAAGTTTATTATCCCGGTAGCCTAAAATGAGAATATTGTTATTTAAAGGAGGTCTTAAAGACTTCCTTTTTTATTAGTGTAAAAATAAAAAAAGTCTCGTTTGATTGAGACTTTTTTGTTAATAGATTCTTTTTTGGTGGAGTAGCGTTAAGTAGGTCCGGGCAATATTCGCGGTTCGGGGCCCTCAATTGCTGTTGTTTCTCCACAGATTAGACTCGGCCTAGGCTCAAGATTCTTAATTTTATTAATGGTATTAAGGATTGAGAACAATTGTGTTCTCTTTTCCTTAGTAGCTGTTAATTGATTAAAATTCTTGGCTTTTAGTTCTGATTGTTTTTTGGACAAAACATTACTTTGGTTTTTATCTGATCTTGTCGAAAGAACTATTAACGAAATAAAGAGTGGTAAAAGTATTTTCATTTATCTCCCTCCTTCGTTTGATGATTATGATATTATTCTATAAAATAAATATTGTCAATACCATTGGGTCTTATAGAATCTCTAATATCTTTTTATAATTTATTAATAAAAATAGTTTTAAATATTAAGCACTTATTGGCCTTCATTTATTTGACTGTTTTTCCTTGGTTTTCTGGTCTATTTAGACTATTGACAAAGATTTTAATTAGTATATAATTAGTATCAGTTTATTGAATCTTTATTCTATTCAAATATGTATAAAAAATTTTTAGAGTCTAAAAAATTAAGCGGCTAAGAACACCTCTCTATTTAAAGTGTGTTTGAACCGCTCTAAAGCGGTTTTTTTGACCCTCTAAGAATTTCTTTATAATTATCTAGATATTAAAATTCCAACCATCAGTTCTTGGTGATTGGAAAAGTTGATATGTAGAGAACATTAACAATCAAATACTGTAGAATTATTATTGACAACCAAATGATTCTACATAAACCAAAAATATTATTTTTGTTTTATTTGTTTTTGCTGTAATAAAAACGATAAAACTGAGGAACACATTTTTAAAGTCAAAAATGTGGGAAAATCTCGATAAGGGTGTATGGTG
>JBAYNC010000102.1:0-3834 GCA_041679025.1 Patescibacteria group bacterium | reverse complement strand
TATTTTTATTAATTCTTATTTATCTATAATAACGACAAAAAACATAAAAATCAAGAGAATATCAAAAAAATAGGGATATTTCCCTATTTTCCCGACACTGACCCAGTTTTTGTTTTTATTTTTCTTTTCCGCTTTGGTTTCAAATACTTGGCAAAACGACCGAACAATTCATACCCCTGGTCCTTCTCTAAGTCCTCCGGCTCCAATTCTTGTTTATCAACAATTCTTTTGACTGTCTGTATCTCATCTCTCACCTTATTTAATTCATCGTTAGCCAAGATAGCATCGTCATTCTTCAATTCTCGATAATATCTAGAAGGCCGAACCTGATCGGTCTTCACATCCCAATTATCTCTATCTAAGGTTTCATTAATTAACCGTTCTTCTCGTTCACGATCCTCAATATCATCGTCACTAATTGAATGCTTTTCCTCAAAAACTTCATCCAATTCCTCGGCGGCCTCAAATTCTTTGTATAAATCAAGTTGATTAGAATCACCCCCAGGAGCTTTATCAATTTTTCCTTCACCGCTGGTTTTAAACATATGATTAAATTAATTTATGATCCACAAGGAATAATTAAGGTAAGTAGCAACGCAAACCCAGATAAAATAAGGTAATAATAACAAGGCGGAAATTAAATGTTTTTTCCAAAGCAGAATAATAAGAGCTAAATTAACGATATTTAAAACTAAAATTTCAATCAAGGCTGCTCCCATCTGATGGGCGCCAAAAAATAACGAACTCCAAAAAATATTTAGAAAGGCGTTGTTAAAAAATAACAAAGAGATCACGGTGAAATTAGGAGAATTATCAAACTTATTATAAAACCGTAAAGCAGAAATAGTAGTTAAGATAAAAATTATTGTCCAAACTAAACCGATAAATGAACCGCTCGGCACAAAGGCTGGAAAATTCAGAGAATTATACCAACTCATACCCATTGAGGTAATTAGGTTACCAATAGCTGCTACTAAAATTGTAATCAAGGGAATAATAATATAATTCGGCTTAAATTTAAGCTTCATAATAACACAAGTTAAATAATTAAATACCCTTCTATTTTAACGGTTTTAAAGATAAAAATCAACTAGGATTCTGATAATTAAGCGTCAAGAGTTCATCCATCAAATCCCGACCATTAACTAGGCGAGGCACCTTGCTTTGCCCTCCTAAACGCCCTTTAAGCTTCAACCAATCATAGAATAACCCAGGACGGGCCAAGATTATCTCCGGCGGATCTAAATTAAGATCTTTATACCTTTTAGCCTCATAATCGGAGTTAAGCTTCTTGAGTTCTAGATCCAAGGTAGCCGAAAAAAGACCCAGATCAAGAGGGGCCTGACTAAATTCCAATAACCATTGATGATGAGCTTTATTCTGACCGTCCATATAAACCGGCGCCACCGTGTAATCTTTCAATGTTGCTCCGCTAGATAAGCAAGCTCGACTAAGGGCTAAATCAGCATTGTCAACCATTAGCTCCTCCCCGCAAGCGTTGATAAAACTCTTGGTTCGACCACTAACCACGATTCGAAAAGGATTCAAACTAGTGAACTTAATGGTATCTCCAATCAAATAACGCCACAGACCGGCATTAGTAGAAATTACCAAAGCATAATTCCTGTCGAGCTCCACCTCACCCAAAGTCAAAGCACGAGGTTTCTCTTGAGCCAACTCTGGCAATGGAATAAATTCATAAAAAATTCCTCCATTTAAAAATAATAATAAGTCTGATCGTTTTAAGTCATCCTGGAAAGCAAAAAATCCTTCCGAGGCATTATAGACCTCCAGATAATTCATCTTGTCGCTAGGTATTAGCTCTTCAAATTGACGGCGGTAAGGGGCAAAATTAATTCCACCATGAACAAAGAGCTCTAAATTTGGCCAAACCTCTAATAAATTATTTTTACCAGTAATTTCCAATATCTTTCGCGCTAATATTAAGTTCCAAGATGGAACACCGGAAATACTGACAATATTTTGATGCGCAATAATCTCAGCAATTTTATTTAATTTGTCCTCCCATTCCGACATTGAGGCAACACTAAAGCGTGGACTACGGCGCAAGCGAGCCCACCAAGGTAAATTTTTCATAATAATGACTGAGACATCAGCAATATATTTATCTTGACCAATCTCATCCTTTTGTCGGCTACCACCTAAACCAAAATTCTGTCCCAATAAAACATTGGAATCTGGATTTTGGAAGAAATAGGTAGAAAACAAACTCCGTCCTCCCAAATAATGATTACCATTTAAAGATTCAGAGCTAATCGGAATATACTTACTCTTGCTCCCAGTGGTTCCTGAAGACTTAGAGAAATATTTAATCTTCTCGGGCCAGAGAATATTATTCTCCCCTCGAAGTAAGCGCTCAATATCGGGTTGGATGTCTTCATAACGACTAATAGGCACTAACTCTTGGAAATCAGCGACAGTTTTAATCTGCTGATAATTATATTTTTTACCCCACTCAGAATATCTTCCTTTTTTAATTAAATAGTGAAAAATATTATTCTGAACTAAAAATGGATTATCCATAAAAAAACGCACCGATTTTAATCGGCGAGAAAAAGCTAAATTCGGTAAAGATATTTTCTTAACCATTAATATAATTATTCACTTATCAAAACGAAACGAGAACTACCACAAATAACGACTGATTTCATATTTTTTATTTTTTATAAATCTTCTTCGGTTACCACTCTAATACCATTCTTCTTTAATAAAGTAGTCGTGACTCCGCTGCCTTTAATAATCTTTCCAGTAAAACTTCCATCGTAAACATATCCACAGCCACAAGAAGGACTCCGTTGTTTTAAAATAGCTTCCTTGATGCCATAAAGTTTAGCGATAAGTAGAACTTGTTTAGCGCCATCTACAAAACTCTTTGAGATATCTGTTCCTGATTTGGTAAAAACTTTTTTACCCCTCTGCTCCGCCTGCTCTCGAGGAGTTGTTAAACCACCTAATTGCTCTGGACAAACAGGAATTAAGGTTTCCTTTTTAGAAAGACTAATAACCCGATTATTTCTTTTCGCCCGACCGTCATAACGACATTTTATACCCAATAGACAAGCGCTACAAATTTTCATATATTTATTTTGATATCAATAAAAAATTAATATTATCCGACAAACCATCAACCCCCTGAAACTCCCGAACAACAATTAATTTTATTTTCTGTCTAATCTCCGGCCTAACAAAAGTTATTGTCATCTCTTTTTCTCCACCGATACTTTCACAATCATCTTCAACTAAAACATCTGGGGCATTGGTTTCTACGAGATCATTATACTTTTCGCCATTTTTTCTAAACAATACTAGCCCTTCAGGAAAATTAAATTTTTTCAAGACCAACTTATCCTTAACTACATCTGATTCCAATCTATGAGAACTCAGATAAATAATTTCTGCTCCCTGCTGATTCCAGCCACGTAATTTTTCAACTGCATTACCGATAGGTATATACGACTCATAATCAAGAACTGATTTTTCCCGCTCAGAACTTTGTCGCACTCGATCCTCGCGCGTTTTTGATGCCGCATTTTTATGCATGATTATTGTCCCATGAAGAAAAATTAATATCTTCATAATATTTCTTAGAATTACTTTAATGTAACTGACTTCAATTCTCTGACCTCATCTTCTTTCTCAACAATCTCACCCTTACTCAACTTATATAACAATGGAATGACGCCACATTTGTCGCATTCGCCCCAATTACATTTTCCATTATTTTTTTTAGAAAGCTCACGACACATTGAAATTTCTCTGTCAAAAATCTCTTTTTCCATATTATTTCCCATGACACTTCTTATACTTCTTCCC
>JBAYNC010000101.1:0-3875 GCA_041679025.1 Patescibacteria group bacterium | reverse complement strand
TGCTAATCATGATGATATATTACCTAAAGTCAGTCTAGAGTAGCTCATTCCTAAAATAAAAGTTATTCAACTTGACTGTAATCATAGTTTTGACGGAGAAGATCGAAAAAATCTGATCGAAACCATTAAAAAAGAAATTAATTTATAATAATAAAAAAATATGGACGATCAAACTATAAAAGCAACTGGTTGTTGCGAACCTTTTGACCCTAATCTTTGGCAAGATAAGGAGATAGTCTGGGAAGATAAAATTTTTGTTAAAGATCATATTACCAGTTTTTTTCACATGCCACTTAATACCGGAAAGAAGATTACCAAAAACATGAAACTGATCGAGAGATCAGAAGCTAAAGCTCCTCATCAACTCATACTAACTGACGAGAAATCACTCTGGGGAGCTGATATTTATATTGATGTCACAAAAGAGGTTGAAGGGGCACAAATGGACAAGCTGTCTGGCACCTTCCTGACAAAAGTCTTTGAAGGACCCTACCAAAACGCGGGTAAATGGGCCAAGGAGATGGTTGAGTATGTTGCGACAAAAGGCCAGAAATTAATAAAACTATATTTTTTCTATACCACCTGTCCAAAATGCGCCAAGGCCTACGGCAAAAATTATGTGGTGCTCCTGGCTCAGATAAAATAATAATTGCTTATTAATATGAAGGAATTTTTCCCCAAGCCATTTAAAGACGCCATTATTTACCAAGATGACAAGCTTTATGCCTGTCTCGCTAATAGTCCAATTGTTAATGGGCACGTAGTTGTCGTTTGGAATAAAAAAATTAGCGACCTCCATTTGCTCAATCGAAAAGACTATGAATATTTAATGGACCGAGTTAATGATGTTAGAAGGGCAATGATGAAAACATTAAAAGTCAAAAAAGTTTATTTACTCTACATGGATGAGATTAAACATGTTCACTGGCACCTAATTCCTCGTTATGATAAATTGGGCATCCAGAATTTAACAGGTAGGCCTGGGAAAATTAAGGATTTTACTCTTGATAATAGAATTAAGGAAAATTTAATTATTACGACTAAAAACAAAAAACAAATTAGCAAAGTATAAAATAATTTGAATAAAATATGAAAAAAGACCCAGAAGAAGTATTAATCGAAATATTTAATGAATATAAAGACCAAGGACTTATTTCTTTGTATTTATATGGCTCAATATTAACAAAAGATTATATTGAAGGTGAGAGTGATATTGACTCAATCGGTTTAGCATCTGAGGACATGCCAATCACTCTAGAAAATGAGATAAAAAATAAGCTATGCGAGAAATTTAATTTTGATAAGTTCGGATTTAGACTTTTATATAAATCTGAATTAGATACAGGAATTATTAAGGGTAATTTAGCAAGCTTTATCCATCCACAATTATTACTTCTTGATTTTCCTTATTGGAAAACTGTGGCCGGCCAAGTTTTTCTTCGATCAGATTTTTCTTTAGCTGATATTGATACGGCCGGTGCTATAAAGATAAGGTTAAATCATCTGACACAAATTGATGATGGTTCCTACAAGACTCATCCCGGAGAAAAACATATTTTATTTTTGAAAGTTTTAGCTCGAATTATTTTCCATTTGCAAAAAGAGAGAAATTTAACTGAACCCTTTTCATATAGCTCAATTTTATCTCACTCTAATACCGAAGAAAAGCCGGTAGCCGAAGCTATTTTAAGATGTAAAGAAAGTAAATGGAGCGAATCAGTATTTAAAGAAAACGAAACTATATACAGAAAATATATTGATGTTTTAAGAAATCGTTTCCAAAATAATTAAGATTATTAATCTATTAACCTAAAGAATATGAATGATTGTCTTTTTTGTAAAATTGTAAAAGGGGAGATACCAGCATATAAAATTTATGAGGATGATAAATATCTAGCTTTTTTAGATATCGCTCAGTTTGCTGAAGGGCATACTATTATAATTCCCAAAAAACATTTTCGATTTATTTGGGATATTGAAAATGTAGGTGAATTTTATGAGTTTGCAGTCAAAATAGCCAATCATTATCGAAGTCTTGGCTATGAATTTATAGACTCTGCTTCTTTCGGCCGATTAATACCTCATGCTCACTATCATTTAGTCCCTAACAAAAAAGACGGCAATGATTGGGATAAGGCCTTGGAAAAGGTTGGTGATTTGCAGAGAGATTTGAGCCGAAGATTAACAAAAGAAAAAGCGGAAGAGGTTTTAGCAAAATTTAAATTATAGAATTCTATAATTTGAGCATTGGTTTTCTATCGACCTTCAATATATCTTGGCCCTCTAGCCAAGATTTTTTGTTGATAATATTATAATAAGCGGCGATACCAATCATACCCGCATTATCACTACGGAATCTAATTTCTGGGATAAAATATTTTTTTTCTAATTTTCCAACTAAAGCACCAATCTCTCGAACAATATAAATATTATTACTGACACCGCCACCGATAATCACTGACTTTATCTCTGGATGCATTTTTATAGCTTTCTTGAGCTTGAAAGATAATGTTTTAGAAACAGCATTGATAAATTCTCGTGCCAGATCATAAGTCCAATCAGTATCTTTTCTGTAGCGCTCTCTAAGCTGTTTCATTCGATAAAGACAAGCAGTCTTGAGTCCAGAAAAACTGAAATTTAAGTCACCGGAATGCATCATAGGAATTGGTAAGCCAAACCTACCAGCCACTTCAATTATTGGTTTTTTATCACCTCTTTCAATCACACCCAAAGAAGCATTAGACCATTTTTTGCTAGCTCTACCAGCCAACATGGTCAAAATTGGGCCACCAGGATAACCAATATTCATCATCCGAGCCACTTTGTCAAAAGCTTCACCAGCCGCGTCATCCAACGTCTCGCCAATAATTTTATATTCATTGATATTTTGAGCATAAACTATTTCGGTATGATTCCCAGAAATCAAAAGGGCTAAGGCCGGAAAGATTTTATTTTCTTGATTTCCTTTTATAGAACCATTACCTTTTTGATTCAAAATAAAGGAGGCGAGCATATGTCCTTCCATGTGATTAATGGGCACAAATTTTTTCCTTTTTTGATAAGCTAGGTTCTTAGCAAACTCCACGCCAACCTCAAGGGCGATTGCCAATCCTGGTCCATAAGTAACAGCCACAAACTCAATTTCATCTTCTGTAATGCGAGCTCTTTTTAAAGCTTCAAGATAAACCTTTCCAATATTTTCTTTGTGAGCTCGTCTGGCAATATCAGGCACAACTCCGCCCCATTTTTTATGAAGTTCTACCTGAGAAGAAATAACGCTCGCCAAAACACGTCGCCCTTTTAGGACGGCCACTGAAGTGTCATCGCAACTAGTATCAATAGCTAAAATAATAGGGTTATTTTTCTTATTCATAAGTTTCAATACTTCGAACATCTTCTCCAAGATAATTAAAAATAATATTTATAATTTTACCTCCGGCTTTTTCAATTTTTTCTTTCAAATCATCAAAAAATTTATCCGCCCACTCAATAGAAATAATATTACCAGCTGCCAAATACCGATCCAAACCGACGCTCTCTAAATCTTTGAGATTTTCCACTCGCCAAGTATCAACATGAATAAATTTACCTTTTCTTTTTCCAAGTTGATAATCATATTCATTCAGGATTGTAAAAGTAGGGGACTTAACAATCTCTTTAATTGCTAACTTACTGGCCAGACCTTTAGAGAACTGAGTTTTACCACTACCAAGCTCACCAACTAAAAAAAATACCAATGGCTTATCAAGCGACTCATCAATATATTTCAACATATTCATACCGCCAAAATTAACAGTTTGTTGATCGCTATTAGTTTGAGCAAATAATATTGATTTCCGACCAGCCAACTCTCTAGAAAGATTTATTTGCCCTTC
>JBAYNC010000100.1:0-3937 GCA_041679025.1 Patescibacteria group bacterium | reverse complement strand
TGACGCTGGGAATAAATTAAAAGCCATGAAGGTTTTAGGTGATGATCAGAAGTTGAGAGCCAAGATGCTACTGACTAATAATTTTCTTCATTCTTCAGTTTTATATCGTCGAGATTCCTTTAATCAGGTTAAGGGTTATGATGAAGCAGTTAATGTTTCGGAGGACTATGACCTATTCTTACGTCTTGGATCTTTAGGTAAAATGGCTAATTTGGAAGATGTTTTGGCAGCCTATTGTATTTCATCCTCTTCGGAGAGTTTTAAAAAAAGAATGATTCAATTTAAAAATCAATTGCAGTTAATTAAAAAATATAAAAAATATTATCCTGGGTTTATTAAGGCTTATTTGTATAATTATTTAAAACTAATTGTTTATGGTTATTTGAATTTATATAAATGGCGCTTTATTTTTTCAAAAGACAAGAAGGATGGTGATAATAATAAAAAGAAGATATTAATTTGGGAATCGCTACCTAATATTTCTGGTGGGCAAAGAGTTTTATTAAATATTCTGCCCTATTTAAAAGATAATTTTATTGTTACCGTCATTGTCCCGTCTCCTGGTGATTTTTCTCGGGCTTTAAATGAGTTGGGGGTAGTAGTTAAGTTCATTAATCCTGGTAAATATAGTCTGGGCAAAAAAAATATTATTGATGTCTTAAAATATTTATTATTATTTCCCCTTAGCCTTATTAAATCCTTCCTATTAATTAACAGAAATGATCTGATCTATATTAATAGCACCAGGGTTCTGCCGGGAGGAATATTGGGCGGTCTGATTTTTAGAAAACCGGTAATTTGGCATAATCACAGTTTGATTAGTGATGGCAAAACTAAAAAGGTATTAGATTTTTTAGTTAAGTTTTCTGCTCTCCGGAAGATGATTGCGGTTTCTGACGCCGTTTCTAATCAATTTTCTGGGCTGAAAGATAGGTCGGTGGTTATCTATAATGGTATTAATTTAGATAAATTTAAACCGAAGGATGATTTTGAAGCTAGAAATATTGTGGTAATTGGTGATTTAATGCCCACTAAGGGACATGACGTCCTGATTAGGGCCTTAGCTTCTTTAGGAGATATTAATTATAAATTAAAGATTGTTGGTTCGGTTCGACCTGGGCTGGAGTCTTATGAATCTACTCTAAGGCAATTAGTGTCGTCTCTTAAGTTAAATGATCGAGTAGAATTTTTGGGAAGACGAAATGATGTTAATATAATTTTGCCAACCATGGGACTTCTGGTGTTACCGTCTACTGGATTTGAAGCTTGCCCTCTGGTGGTTTTAGAGGCATTGGCTTGTGGCGTTCCGGTTATTACTTCTAATTTAGGCGGTACTTTAGAAATGGTTAATGATGATAATATTGGTTACTTATTTCAAGCCGGCGATGAAAAAGATTTGAGCCAAAAATTAAATAAGTTTTTTAGATTGGATAATGAAAAGATTTCTGCTATGCGATTAAATTGTCGGAGAGAAGCCGAACTTAAATATAGCTTAGAGAGCAGCGCTCGTAAAATTATTCAAGTTATTTATGAAACATTAAATTAATATGAGAATACTTCAGATTAATAAACTATATCCGCCTCATTTAGGCGGGATTGAAAATGTAGTTCGAGATATTGCTGAGAGTTTAGCGATTGACGATTCTTTTCAGTCGGATGTTTTAGTTTGCCAGGAAAAAGGGAAGAGGGCAGTGGAGAAAATAAATAAGGTTGGTGTTTATCGAGCGGCTAGTTTTGGCCGACTATTTAGTCTGCCAATCTCTCTTGATTTTTTCAGATTATTTAAAAAGATGGTTAAAGATTATGACTTAATATTAATTCATCATCCATTTCCCTTGGCGTCTCTGGCTCGTTTTATATTCTCTAACAAAAAAATACCAGTAGCTATTTGGTATCATAGTGATATTGTCAGGCAGAAAATACTATATTGGTTGGTATTTCCTTTTTTGTATTTAGATTTGAAGGCGGCCAAGATAATTTTTGTTTCCAGCCATCAATTAGCTCAAAAATCTTCATTATTGCGACGCTTTATAGATAAATGCCAGGTTATTCCTTTTGGTGTTAATTTGAGTGATTATCAGACTGACTATCAATCTGAAGCCATTGCTTTACAGGCTCAATATGGCCGTTTTATGCTCGCTGTGGGGCGCTTGGTGTACTACAAGGGGTATTTAGACCTATTGGAAGCTATGAAGAGTACTCCGGGTAAATTATTGATAATTGGCAGCGGTCCGCTTGAGGTCAAAATGAAGCAAGTGATAATTGAAAATCATTTGGTTGATCGAGTTATTATTATTTCTGATCGAGTTGAGAATCTAATCCCTTATTACCAGACTTGTGAGTTTTTAGTTTTTCCGTCCAGCGCTCGAAGTGAGGCTTTTGGATTGGTTCAAATTGAGGCAATGGCCTGTGGCAAGCCGGTTATTAATACTAATATTCCGACTGGAGTGTCAGAGGTCAGTATCAGTAATGAGAGTGGTTTGACTGTGCCAATTAGTGACCCAAAACAATTAGCTTTGGCTATTAAGTCTTTGTGGGATGATAACAAGTTGCGATTAGGATTGGGTATTGGTGCAAAAAAAAGAGCCGAGTCTAATTTTTCCAAAAATAAATTTGAAAATGATTTAAGGTCGGCTTTATTAAAGACTATCGAGTAAAATATAAATACATTTCACTGCCATTCTTTTGCTGTTTAAATTGATTCCATTCCTCGTCAGATTTTTTGGTAAAATAATTATCAATTGGATTGAGTAATTTATATGATAGATTAAAGAGAAGAAGAATAAGTGGATTTTTATTTTGTAATTTATCTTTTTGTTTTAATCTTTTATAAATTATCGGTATAATTCTAAGGGTTGATATTAACAGCATTTTTATTAGCATCCCGGTTAGTATTATTTTTGCTTTTAAATTTTTTCCTTTTCTGGGGTCAAACATTTTAATTATAAAAGATCGGTTAGATTTAGTAATCCAATCAATAGCTCCAAAATATTGATGACTGTAATATTCTTGTTTTAAATCAAAGCCAAACTCTTTAAATAATTTTTCGCATTGGACGGTTGTTAAGCGTCTAAGATGTCCCTCGTCTTCATAGAAAAAACGGTTTTCTTTATTAACGTCTATACCATCTAGTCTCAGGTTGCAGAGTTTAAATTCATAGCTGCCAGGATTTCCACAGGGGAAAATGTGTAGCATGGATGATTTTTCTTTGAGCCGTTGATTAATTTGTTCGGCTGATTTTTTAATATCAAAAACATGTTCTAGGACATGGTGAGTAAAGACGAAATCAAATTTTTTAGATATATATTTTTGATCGTTATTAATAAAAAAAGTACAGTTTGGTAATTTTTTGGCAGCATTTAAAATGGCTGTTTCACTAATATCACAGCCATAAATTTTCCAACTTGGAAGTGATTTTTTGAGGACTTCACTAAAAACTCCGTTGCCACAGCCAAAGTCTAAAGCTTCTCCGGTTTCGGGCAAATTCAGCGATTTTATTATTTCCGTAATTCTTAATTTTTTTTCTGTTGGCCAGTCATCCATGTAACCATCTAGGTAACGAGATTCGTAGAATTCTTTGGAATTACTTTCATCTTTTAGGTTGAATTGTGACATAATGATTTTAAATTTTCCAATTGAAATCAGCTTTTAAGGTTTCTTTGACTCCTTCAGCAAAAGAGCGGGGGGAAAACTCCGGCATGATGCTTTTGAGTCTAGTGATGTCGGTCCGTTTTTCCATGGTGCCATCCGGCTTGCTGGTATCCCAGGTAATTTCCGCCTTGTAGTCCATTACTTCTTCCAGGATGGCGATGAATTCTTTAATGGAGTAGTCGAAGCCGGTACCGATGTTGACGATTTCTAGTTCGTTATAATTATTCATTAAAAAAATACAAGCGTCAGTCGCGTCATCAACAAACAAAGCCTCGCGTCGTGGTGC
>JBAYNC010000099.1:0-3964 GCA_041679025.1 Patescibacteria group bacterium | reverse complement strand
GAGTTGTTCTTGTAATAATGTCAGTTTGCCTTGTTGCGAACTGTGCGGTCCCTCGTCTGTTTGCCAAGGTAGCACCTATTGCGGTCAGAACTCCAATTGTCCTTCGGGCCAAGCTTGTAGCGGTGGAACTTGTATTGATTTTCTCTGCGGCACTAGTCAAGTCACGGTTACGACCCTGGGAAATTATACTTGTGGAGTTAACGATCGCTGTGTCTATGACACGGTTTCAATCAATGGCCGATGTTGGTTAAAACAGAATATGAATATTGGCACTAGAGTTAATGGTGCTGGTAACCAGTCCAATAATAGTTCTCTAGAAAAATACTGTTACAGCTATAGTCTTGCTAACTGCACTACTTATGGAGGTCTATATCAATGGGATGAAGCCATGCAATATTCTGAAACGGCTAGTGCTCAAGGTATTTGCCCAACCGGTTGGCATATCCCGACCGATACTGAACAGAATGCTTTAGATCAATATTTAAATGATACCACCTGTAATGCTTCCAGGTCCGGAACTTGGGATTGCTCTGCTGCTGGAGGCAAATTGAAAGAAACCGGCACCTCCCACTGGGCTAGTCCTAATACCGGCGCCACTAATGCTTTTAGCTTTACCGCTCTACCAGCCGGCTACCGCGATACCTATGGGTCTTTCTACGATCAGGGGTCGAACGCTCTCTTTTGGTCTTCTTCTATTAGTGGGTCGAGTGCTTGGAATCGGTTCTTGTATTCTGGTTACTCGACTGTCCGCCGCCTCCCTTTTGATCAGGCCTACGGCTTTTCGGTGCGTTGCCTTAAAGACTAGTCTGTCTGCTTGTTAGCAGACAGGTAATTCGACTATTTTGACTATTGTGACTATTTTTTCGTCTCGCTTTAAGTGAGACGAAATTAATTAAATTTTTGTATGGCTACTTATGATAATCTGCCGGTGTATAAAGCCAGTTATGACTTGTTGTTGGAGATATTCATTTTCAGTAAAAATATGGACAAGGAATACAAATATACTATTGGAGAAAATTTGAAAAAAGAAACTACAGATTTGATAACCAATATTTATCGCGCCAATTGTAACCAGAACAAAAGAGAATTAATCCAGAAAGCTCGTGAAAATACCGAAGTCGTCAGATTGTATCTTCGTTTAACTAAGGATTTGAAACAGATAGCCTTGCCAAAGTTTGTAGCTATTAATGAAATTATTGAATCAGTTTCCAAACAATTAAATTTATGGCAAAACGCCATGAAATAATAATGGGCCAGAGTCGTCATCGGCTACGGTCATGGCGAGTGCGCCTCACTAGTCTAATAATCCCCTAGAAAACAATTTTTCTAGGAATGAATTATTTTTAAAATAGTTATTTCAATTGGCTTTGATTTTTTAAGCCCAGCCAGTTAAAAAAGATTAGCGATTATTATAAAAGAGCCGGCAACCGCAATACCAATGGGTCTTTCAACAATCAGGGGACGAACGCTAACTTTTGGTCTTCATCTATTAGTGGGTCGAGTGCTTGGAATCGGAACTTGAATTCTGGTAACTCGACTGTCAACCGCAACCCTAATGATCAGGCCAACGGCTTTTCGGTGCGTTGCCTTTAAGACTAGTTAAAAGGAGTCATTTATTTGGCTTCTTTTGTTTTAGCCAATATTATTTTATGTCAGACAAACTTTTAACTGATCTTTTTCAGGCCTATTATGATGCCCGGCTTTATAAAAGAAATACGATCAGCGCTCTCAATTTTGAAATTAATTTAGAGCATAATTTAATAGAATTATGCCAAGAGCTGAAAAATGGTACTTACAAAATTAGCCCCAGCCTAGCCTTTATAATTTTTGATCCGGTGCAGAGAGAAATTATAGCCTCTCCTTTTAGAGACAGAGTCGTTCACCACTTGGTTTTCAATTATATTAACCCAACTCTAGAAAAATTATTTATTAATGACAGTTATAGTTGTCGTTATGGCAAAGGCACTAGTTATGGAATTAATAGGATATCACATTTTATTCGTTCCAGTTCGCATAATTATCATCAAGATAGCTATATTCTTAAATTAGATATTTCCGGCTATTTTATGAGTATTAATCAGGAAAAGCTCTATGTTAGAGTAAAAAAATATTTATTAAGAAATGGTGATAATTACCCTTTTGATTTAAAATTGATTTTGGCCTTATTAAAAAAGATTATTTTCCATGATTATGTTAAGGACTGTATTATTAGGGGCGGAAATGCTAATTGGCAAAAATTACCGCGAAATAAAAGTCTATTTTTTACGCCCCCGGGCTTTGGCTTGCCTATTGGTAATTTAACCTCACAGTTATTTAGCAATGTCTATCTTAATGATTTTGATCATTTCATTAAACGGACTTTAAAATTTAAGTATTATGGCCGTTATGTTGATGACTTTATAATTGTTGATAACAACAAAGAACGATTGCGAGCGGCGATGGTTATAATTGCGGGGTATTTAGCCGCTAATTTAGATTTAAGGCTTCATCCTAAAAAGATATATTTGCAACATTATACCAAGGGGGTTAACTTTTTAGGTGCGATTATCAAGCCTCAAAGAATTTATATTAGAAATCGAACTAAAAACAATTTTTGTCGAGCTATAGCTAAAATTAATGATGTTTTTAGGAGTGCGGAGATTGATAGGTCAAAACTGCTGAAAATTTTAGCTAGCGTCAACTCTTACCTGGGAATGATGGGGCAGTATCAAACCTATTATTTGCGCCAAATGATATTAACATCTAAATTAGATCTAATTTTTTGGAAGTTTTTTAAGTTGGCAGACGGTAAAGACAAATATAAAAAGGTTATTCTGAAAAAGTTTGTGAGAAAATCTTTGCTTGAACAAGGTCGGAGCGGTCAGAAAAATATTTGACATTTTTGTATTTTAATGATATACTACTTTAGTATGTCTAAATATTGGATATCACCCAATTCTGCCGGGAAGTGCAGACAGTAATTTAACAAAAAACAACTGTAGAAATGGAAAAAAGTAGCCAACATCCCAGTTTTGGACAAGGTCTGGAACTAGCGATTATCATTGAAAAAGCAATTAACAATGCTGTTAAAAAGTATAATTCTAATGCTCAGAAAGTTCAGGAATTAATTGAAAAGCCAGGAGCTATCTTTAAATTTTTCGAAGAGCTATTAGCCGATAAAATTGAGACTAAGTCTTCAATTTTAAAATTAATTTCCGGCGGAGAAAAGATAATGATTGAAGTTTCCGATGGCAAGGCAACTATTGCCAATGCAGCGAACACTTTTAAATCGTATCTTGATAGCGATTTTAAAGATCGGGGATTAGATACTCCAGGATTAGAAACCCCTGAAATATTAGTGGATATCCACGAGATTATTGAGGATGCAAATTTTTCTCAGATTTTTACCGGATTAAATCCCGATTTGGATAAATTGGTATTGACTCAGGCTCAGATTATAAGATTTTGCGAAAAACATCCTACCTGGCTTCGCCAAGAAGAAAATGCAACTCTGTTTTTAACTAAAGTTAATGGTGAATATTTTGTGGTCAGCGTCTGCGTGTACTCTGATGGTCTGGACGTCGATGTCAATCGCTTCGAGGATGGCAGTGTTTGGCGTGCTGGGGCTCGTCATCGTTTGGTGGCCCCGCAACTTATTTCTTAGACCATTTAACACTCTGATCTTTGACTCTTGTCCCCTTGGATTCTTGAAACTTAAAGTTTCTTGAATTCCGGGGGATTTTTTTGTATAATGAAAGTGCTGTTTTGAATAGTCTGTTGATTACGGTTAATGGGCCAAGACAGTTTGAAGATATTTTTGAGAGTTTAAGCGGTTAAGGCTGCTTGAATAGAGGAAATATTTTTAAATGATACATTATAAGTTGGTATAGAGTGCTGGTGGACTTTTATGTCTCAAATAATATTCAGTTGCTTCTTTCTTGAGAGTCAGGGGCGACAGTGAGCCGGAAGGCGCTTTATACATTTT
>JBAYNC010000098.1:0-3971 GCA_041679025.1 Patescibacteria group bacterium | reverse complement strand
CGGCCAATACTAATCCAGAGCTTGCTAAGATTGGTAAGTATATTAATAGTCCGCAAACTGATATCTATGACAAGAGTCGAGTGCTCTTTGCTTTAGATAGGTCAAGACAAGCTATCAAGCAAGAGAACCTGGCAATTATTGTTGAAGGACAAATGGACGCTATCTCTTCGCATCAACATGGATTTAGAAATACCGTTGCTTCTTCTGGCACTGCTTTGACCGCTGAACAAATCCAACTGATTAAACGTTATACCAATAATATTGCTTTAGCTTTTGATGCTGATAGTGCTGGTCAGATTGCTGCTGATCGGGGAATTAAAGAAGCGATGGCCGCCGAGTTGGATATCAAGGTCATTATTATCCCCGGTGGCAAAGATCCCGATGATGTTTTGCGTCATGATCCAGCCGATTGGAAGCAGGCTATCTCGCAGGCTCAACCGATGATGGAATATTATTTTACCAAAGTATTGGGTGAGGCTGACTTGACTCAGGTGGCTGGAAAAAGATTAGTAGCTAAGAAGATCTTGGAGATGATTAGTAAGTTTAATAACAAGATTGAGGCTAATCATTGGTTGAGAAGATTAAGTGAGCGGATTGATATTGGCGAAGAGGTCCTGCGCGAAACAATCAATACCCTTAAAAAGCCGGAAGAGATTAGGCATACTCGTAAAATTAGTCTGGAAGATCGGATTGATACTCGCCAAAGTCGAGAAGAGAAGCTTTCGGAATTAATCCTCTCCTTGGTCCTTAAATTCCCTGATTTTACCGAATATGTGGCTAATAATCTCTCCAGTGAGTATTTGGACGGTCTCCATAATCGCCTATTTTACAATCAGCTCATAATCTACTATAATACTAATAAGACTTTAGATTATAATGGTTTCCGGGGTTATTTAGAATCCCAGGACCCAATCTTAGCTCGCCAGCTTGACACCTTGTCACTCTTGGCTGATCAGGCCTTTTTTGATATTGATTTGTCCCTGGTCAAAAGCGAAATCATTAAAATTATCTTAGCTTTAAAAAAATCCAGCCTCAAGAGTCGGATGGCGGAAATTGAGAAGCAAATCTCTTTAGCGGAGAATAACAATGATTATGAGCGAAGTAATAGTTTGATGTCTGAACTTAAACTTCTTTCTGAGGAGTCTAAAGGATTGAATGTCTAAAAATATGAAAGTTAAAAAAAATAAAAAAATCAGTACCAAAAAACCGGTGCCGAAAATAAAAAAACCAATTATGAAGCCAAAGAAAGCCCGGGTGTTAGTGGTGACTAAAAAACCAGCGATGAAGGTAGTTAAAAAAACTGCTCCAGTTAAGGCTAAGGTTAAGATTAAAGCTAAGGTTGCTCCTAAAGTTAAAGAAGTAATTAGAGAAAAAAGAGAAGTGGCTAAACCGACTGAAGATAAAATGGCAGCGATTATTGCTAAGGGCCGAACTCGTGGTTTTGTAACTGAAACTGAATTACTCTATCTCTTTCCTGAGTTGGAAGAGTATGTTTATGATTATGATATTTTTTTAGGTCGATTGCAGGAAGCTGGTGTTAAAATTGTTGAAGATGGTGGTGGTATTTTAGGTCGCAAGGAGGAAATTACTGGTAAGGGTAAGGCCGGAGGATTGGGAATTGATTTAGCTAAACTGAGTGCTGACTCAATTCAAATGTATTTGAAAGAAATTGGTAAAATCCCACTTTTAAGTGGCGATGAAGAGGTTGAACTTTCCAAGCGAAAAGAGAAGGGTGATAAAGAAGCGGAAAGAAAGATTATTGAAGCCAACTTAAGATTGGTGGTCTCTATTGCTAAAAAATTCGCTAGTGCTAAGGGCTTAAGTCTTTTAGATTTAATTCAGGAAGGTAATATTGGTTTGTTTAGAGCGGTTGAGAAATTTGAATATAAGAAGGGCTTTAAGTTTTCGACCTATGCCACTTGGTGGATTAGACAAGCTATTACCAGAGCTTTAGCTGATCAGTCTAGAACTATTCGGATTCCAGTTCATATGGTGGAAACGATTAATAAGTTTCAACAAGTTCAACGTTTCTTGATTCAGGAATTAGGAAGAGAGCCTTTAGCTGAAGAAATTTCAGCTGAAATGGGAGAGGATCTGGAAAAGGTTCGTTATATTATTAAGATTTCTCAAGACACTATTTCACTTGAAACAACTATCGGTGATGATGAAGATAACTCTACTTTAGAAGACTTTATCGAAGATGTGAAGAATGAAACCCCGGATCGAGTAGCTGCCCTCCAATTACTTAGAGATTATGTTAAAGCTATTATTATCAACCTGTCACCCAGAGAACAGAAGATATTAGAAATGAGATTTGGACTAGTTGATGGTGTTGCTCATACCTTAGAGGAGGTTGGTCAGGAATTTGAGGTCACCAGAGAGAGAATCAGACAAATTGAGGCTAAAGCACTGGAAAAGATCAGGAAGTTTAAGGGGCTAGAAAAGCTTAGAGATTACTAATTTAAATACCCTAAAGGCTGGGTTGACAAGACCTTAGTTTTTGCGATATTATAGATATTGTTGTGAGAACAACTTATTATATTCCCGGGTAGCGCAGCGGTAGCGCAGTTGACTGTGAACGCAACTCTTATTTTTTACTGTAATAAATAGCTTATATTTTTATGGTAAAAGAGAAGAGAAAATACGCCGATCGGGCCGAATATATTAAAAACGCCGTTAAAAAGCGTCGTAAAGATATTCGCCGGATGGCAGTTGAGTACAAAGGCTCAGCGTGTAATTTATGTGGTTATAAGAGGTGCCTTAAAGCCTTAGAGTTCCATCACTTGGATTCAAGTGAAAAAGACTTCGGTATATCTAATAAGGGATATACTAGAAGTTGGGAGAAGGTTAGAGAGGAAATCGATAAATGCATCCTGCTTTGTTCTAATTGTCATCGGGAAGTGCACGACGGTATTACGCAGCTCTTTTGAGTAATCAAAAGATGAATAACAAGGTGAATTGACTGGAAGCCTAACTTTCGTAAGAAATATGGTAATCAGCAGCCAAGCCCTGAAGGTCAGGGAAGGTTCAGAGACTATCTCGAAAGAGAGTACTTCTCCATTTATTAAATGGAGCGGGAAGCGCCTTGCATCCTAATCAATTTGATTTAGGATGATGATATAGTCCACCCCTTATGGAAACATTTGGATAAGTGTAATCAATTGGTCGTCGGTTCGAATCCGACCCCGGGAGCCAGATGTCACAGAGTGACGAGAGAAGAGGGCAGCATAGCCCTCTTTTGCTTTTATACTAGCCAATTTCCTATCTACTATAGTGAGTTCTGAAAACACTTGTTTAGCTATCTCGTGTTTTTCAGTATCAAGTGCGTGTTTGTAGCAAACATTAGCCATTTTTACGAGTTCTGAAAAGGTCATGACATATTTGAGCATTTCATTGGCTGCTTCTTGGTGAGCGTGAGTTTTTCTTTCAATAGCTTCTAATTCTGAATTAAGGATTTTTTCTTCTTCGGCCATTTTATCAATGCTCATGGCGTTAGTTCGAAGAAGACTAATTTTATTTTTGGTTATGTAGTTGAGATCGGCGTATATTCTTTTTCTTTCCTGGTTTAAATCATCCAACTCTTTTTCTCTGAGGGATTTAATTTTATCTAATCCGGTTTTTGCTCTTGCTTCTATCTCTCTTTTTTCTTCATCACTAAAACTTATTCCTTTTAAGAAATCGATTATTAACTCATCGATAAGTTTTTCGTTTATATTTTTTTCCTGATTATGGCAACCGTCCTTGCAGCGTGAATAGTAATAGTTAAAACCTTTTTTCTGGAAGGGTGAATACGACCTACCACAAGAACATTTAATTATATTCCTATAGGTGAAAAAATCTCTATCAACATAATGGACAGTTACGTTTCTTGCTTTTAATGTTTCCTGCACCTTATTAAAAAGAGAAATGTCTATTAAGGCCTGATGCCGGCCGTCAATATAGATGTCGCCTTTCCGGTTTATTTTCAGTTT
>JBAYNC010000097.1:0-4095 GCA_041679025.1 Patescibacteria group bacterium | reverse complement strand
ATTATTGGCTCTAGCAATTTTATTTGTTGCGATGATTTTATTGGTAATTGGTTTTAGTTTTTGGGACAAAAAAAAGAGTCAATCTAAATTGCTCCTACATGTTTGTTGTGCTCCTTGTGCGGCTTATGTCGCTTCTCAAATTTTAGCTAAAAACTATGATTTAACTCTATTTTTCTATAATCCTAATATTGATACGGAGGCTGAATGGCAGAAGAGGTTAGAGGCCGTCAAACTGGTGGCCGACAAATTTAATTTACCTTTGATTGTCGAGCCCTATAATCATCAGTTTTGGTTAGGGTCTATTGCTGGTAGTGAAAAAGAACCTGAGGGTGGTGCTCGTTGTCTGCTTTGTTTTTCTGATCGTTTACTTCAGACGGCTCGATTAGCTAAGAAAAAAGGATTTAATTTTTTTACTACCTCGCTCACTACTAGTCCTTATAAGGATAGTAAAACTATATTATCTTTGGGTGAAAAGATTGGGCAAGAAATAAAGATAAATTTTTTGGCCCAAGACTTTAAAGATAATGATGGTTCAAAAAAATCCTGGCAATTTGCTCAGGAGCTTGGAATTTATCGTCAAAAATATTGTGGTTGTGAGTTTGCTAAAAAATCATAAAATTAATTGGGGAAATAGAAAAGGAGGCAATTTTTGTTGCTTCCTTTTTTAGCTTGTTGATAATAACTTAATAGCTAGAGGAACGGCGTCTCCCTTATAAACGGCATAATCACAACCGATCATTTTCAGAATTTTATTGCTTTCCTCATTAATTGAGATGGCAATCATTAATCCTTTAAATGTTTTTCTAATTTTAGTAGTTAATCTGACAGTGTTTGGTCCTTCGTCTAAATCTGGTTGAGGACCTAATTGTCCGTCCACTAAAATCATGGTGATGTTTTTTTCATCATCATATTTATTTTCAGCTTCTTCGAGGGTTGAAGCTTGGATGATGTCGCTATAAGGCGATAATTGTCTTTTAAATAATTCTTGAGTAATAAGATCGTCTTCAATAATTAAAACTTTATTCTTCATGGTTTAAAATTTTTTATGAAGGAACTTGTTAGATAATATAATTATACCATTTTGGAGGAAAAAGTCCAGTTTTGTTTTTTGGTATTTTATCCCATTTATGTTATACTTTTAGGAGCATTAATTATTAATTTTAAAACTATGGATAGTTTCAAAAAGATTAAAAACATCCTTTTATTAGTCTTGATTTTAGCGATAGCTATCTCGGCTATCTATTTGAAGATAGAGCAGAGTAAGAACAAGACAATTGGTCAAAATGACAATCCATCTGACATTACCAATTCTGATGCTAGTTTGCTAGCGAAGATTGGTGGCACCGGTCAGATTAAAAAATTCAATAATCAGGAGGAGGTTAAGAAATTTTTGGAGGTTCAGACAGCCGGCGGCTCTGTTATTAAAGGGCCTATGGTTACTACTGACATGGCTAGTTCAGTAATCTCTGAGGTTGCTCCAAGAGAGGGAAGTGCTAGTTCGCCCAGCGCTGGTGTTAACGATTTTTCCACTACTAATGTCCAAGTGGCTGGAGTTGATGAAGCTGATATCATTAAAACTGATGGTGATTACATTTATGCCGTCTCTTATAATAATTTGTATATTATCAAGGCTTATCCAGGAGAGAGCGCTAAAATTGTTTCTAAAATTAAATTTGAATCTCGCCCGACTGATTTATATATCGATGGTGATAGTCTAGTTATCTTTGGTTATAATGATCAGGTCTATACCATGTATTCTAACCAGAGTTTTAGACGACAAAACCAATATACATTTTTTAAAGTCTTTAATGTTTCTGATAAAAAGAATCCAAAGTTAGTCCGCGATTTAAATTTTGAAGGTAATTATTTTAATTCTCGCCTGATTGGTGATTATGTTTATTTTGTTACTAATAATTATAATTATTCTGTCGGCCTTGATCCAGTTTTGCCTCGAATTTTAGACTCTGGAGTTGCTTTGACTGAAAAATGTGGCGGGCCAGAGGTTAAGTGTTTTAATCCTAGTATTTATTATTTTGATATTCCATACGACTCTTATAATTTTACTACTATTTCGGCTATTAATATCAAGGATAATTCTGAAAATATTGGTGGCGATGTCTATCTTTTGTCTGGAGCTCAAAACATGTTTGTTTCTCCTTCCAATCTTTATATCACCTATACTAAGTATGTCAGTGAGTATGATTTGGAGATGGAAGTTAGCCGAGAAATCTTATTTCCTCGTTTAAGTGAGAAGGAACAAACTAAAATAACCAAAATTGAAGAAATAGCTGATGATATCTTGAGCCCGGGAGAAAAGAAAGCTAAGGTGCAACAGGTTTTGGAAAATTATATAGCTGCCTTGACTGTACCCGAGCAAGCTTCCTATGAAAAGGAATTAGCTGATAAAATGAAGCAAAAATATTCTGACTTATCGAA
This sequence comes from Patescibacteria group bacterium, assembly GCA_041679025.1. Lineage (GTDB taxonomy): Bacteria > Patescibacteriota > Patescibacteriia > Patescibacteriales > UBA12465 > CG1-02-41-21. Next base: position 1,659 of record JBAYNC010000097.1, on the reverse strand, counting down.
GGAGCTAGAAAAGACTATTATTCATAAGATTGCTATTTCTGGTTCAACTTTGAAATATCAGTCGAGCGGTGAAGTTACTGGATCGGTTTTGAATCAATTTGCCATGGATGAAAATAATGATTATTTTAGAATTGCCACGACTAGAAATACTAGTTGGAGCCGTTTTGAGGGTGAGTCCCAGCCTTCGTATAATAATCTCTATGTTTTAGATAAAGATATGAAAACGGTTGGAACATTAGAAAATTTGGCCAGTGGTGAAAGAATTTACTCGGTTCGTTTTATGGGTGATAGGGCTTATCTAGTTACTTTCAAACAAGTTGATCCGCTCTTTGCGATTGACCTTAGTAATCCGTCAAAACCGAAAGTTTTAGGCGAGTTAAAGGTTCCCGGATTTTCTAATTATTTACATCCTTACGATGAGAATACTCTAATCGGCTTCGGTAAAGATGCTGATGGAGATGATTCTAGCAGTACAGTTGTGCGTGGCTTAAAAATTTCTTTGTTTGATGTTTCTGACGTTTCCAGTCCAAAAGAATTGGATAAATATTTAATGGGTGATATGGGCAGCGATTCCGTTGCTCTCTATGATCACAAGGCTTTTTTATTCTCGAAGTCCAAAGACCTGTTGGTCTTGCCGGTGGCTCTTCGAAAATCATCTGGTTTAAACCAATGGGGTGAAATTAATTTTTCTGGTGCCATGGTTTTTAGCCTCAAAGATAAAAAAATTAGCTATTTGGGTCAAGTTGACCATTCTGGCGGAATTTCTGTTTCCCCGACTGATTATTTTAATGGAATTAATTATTATGATAACTCAGTTAAGAGGAGCTTGTATATTGAGGATAATTTGTATACACTATCTAATAATTATTTGAAGATTAATAGTTTGACTGATTTAAAGGAGATTTTAGAGATCAAACTCAATGATAGTGGCAATGATTTCCAGATTATTAATTAAAATTTATGAAACCAGGGCAAATCGCTATTTTGACTAACTTATCTTTGTGGCTCCTTTTAGAGACGCTGGTCTTTTGGCCTAAATTCTTTTATTTAGCTCTATTGTTACTTAATATTGTTTTGGCCGTGGCTATCTATCTTTTGCTGCGTAAGGCTAATTTGGGGAATCGTCTTTGGAATTTATGGCTTTTGCCGTTTTTAGTTTTAAATAGTGTTGTGGCTTATGCTGTTTTGATTCCTCAGGATATTTGGTTTAATAAATTCTTTATTCAGGCTTTATTCATTCTGATTATCGGTTTTAATTTTTCTTATTTTAAGAATGTTTATAGTCTAATTTATCATCCCGAGGAGTCCAGTGATTTGTCTGGACTATCTTCTAATTTTAGTTTTCTGTCCTGGTTCTTCTTGCTCTCGGCTGTTTATGGTTTACAATTATTTTTGAATTTGTCTTATTGGATCTTAATTCTAGTTTTAATAATTCTGGCTTGGCTGACCACCTATCAATTTTTATGGTTGAATAATTTACGCGATAGAAAAAATTATATTTTAGTGTCTTTGTCGGCCTTCATTATGGCCCAATTAGCTTGGTGCATTTATTTTTTACCGTTTGATTATAATTCTTTGGGTCTTATTATGGCCCTGATTTATTATGTTTTTTTAAATTTAATTCGTCTCTATTTGGGACATCATTGGAACAATAAAATT
>JBAYNC010000096.1:0-4129 GCA_041679025.1 Patescibacteria group bacterium | reverse complement strand
TTAAAACCGAAGCGGTAGCAATATTGGAAGCACAACCAAAAGATAGAAATTTAATATCTTTAATAACTCCGTCTTTGACCTTAACAGAAAAAGATAATTGATCACCGCAAACCATATTACCAACATCAGCTCGAGCATCAGCATCTTTAATGTTCCCTAAATTTTGGGGATGTAGAAAATGCTGAATAGTTTTTTTAGTATAATTAAGTGACATATATTTTAAATTATTTTAATTAATAGGAGTAAAGGCCCTGAGGCGCTTAACTGTATCCTTAAGACATTTAACAGTATAATCTATTTCTGATTTAGTATTATAACGACCCAATGAGAAACGAATATTGCTATTTAGATCACTCAAATCCAGCCCAATAGCCTTAAGAGTCGATGAGACTTTTAAATTCTGAGCCGAACAAGCTGATCCAGTGGAAACATAAACTCCTTTTATTGATAAATCCATTAGAATTGCCTCACCTTCAATGCGACGAAAACGAACATTTAAGTTGTTTGGATTACGTTTTTTAAGGGAGCCATTAATATAAACCTCGGGAATTTCTTTCTTGATTCTATTCCAAAAATAATCGCGTAAAGATTTAACCCTCTTAACATAAGAAGCTTTCTCTTTATAACTCAAGACCAAAGCTTCAGTGAGTCCAACGATGGCTGGGACATTATAGGTTCCGGCCCGCAGACCATTTTCCTGGCCACCACCGACAATAAGCGGATTAATTTTAACGGCCGGATTAATAAAGGCTAACCCCGCCCCCAATGGTCCATAGAATTTATGGGCTGACAGACTCATAAAATCAATCTTCATCTTCTTAATATCTAAATTTAAATGGGGCACGGCCTGAACAGCATCAGTGTGGAAATAAGCCCCCTTCTTATGAACCAACTCTGATATCTTGGCAATATCTTGAATCACCCCAATCTCATTATTAACGGCCATCACTGAGACTAGGACCGTTTCTGATCCGATCATCTTTTCGAGCTCATCTAATTTCACCAAGCCACCCTCATCTACCGGCAGATAGTCAACGCGATAGCCCTCTCCAATTAATTCCCGAGCTGAATTTAAAACACAAGGATGTTCAATGGCTGATATAATTAGGTGCTTCCCTTTCCCGCTATTAGCATGCATGACACCCTTAATAATAAAGTTGTTAGCTTCAGTGGCCGAAGAAGTAAAGATTAGATTATCTGGATTAGCATTAAAAATTTTAGCAATTTTTGTCTTACAAGACTTAATCAACAAATCATTCTCTTGTCCTAAAGCATGGATAGATGAAGCATTACCATAATGACTAAAATAATAAGGTTTCATTTTAGCAAAAACCCGAGGATCAATTTTAGTGGTAGCGGCATTATCCAAATAAACCTTCATACTATTTTAATTCGATACTCTTAATAATTACATCCTTGGTTGGATGATCATTCTCGTTGGTGGAGACATCTTCAATCTTATCAACCACCTTCATGCCAGAAATTACTCGGCCAAAATTAGTGTGGCGACCATCAAGCCAAGGAGTTGCTTCCTTGGTGACAATAAAAAACTGGGAACCATTAGTATCTGGACCAGAATTAGCCATGGCTAAACTACCTCGAACTAATTTATGACTATTAAACTCGTCTTGAAAAGCATAACCCGGACCACCAGTACCATGAGTTGACCAATCACTACCTTTACTGTTAGGGTCTCCAGCCTGAATCATAAAATCAGAAATCACACGATGGAATTTAGTGTTATTATAAAACCCTTTGGAAGCTAAGTTCAGAAAATTATTAACGGTAATTGGAGACTCATCGCCGTAGAGCTCAATGACGATATCGCCATAATTAGTTTTGATAGTCGCTTCTTTATATTTCTGATATAAATCTTCCTGACCCGGCAATGCCTTATCAGAACTAGTAGCCAAATCACCATCTAAATTTAAGTGAGATGAAGTAGCTTCTAAATTATCGACTGGTTGTTTATTGTTATCCATATTGTTTTCATTAAGCGCTTCCTTTTGGCCGCAACCGGAAAGGGTCAAGCTTAAAAATAAGATTATTAAAATAAGAAATTTTTTTGACATATATTTGTCGTTAATAATTAATTTAGTATCTAAATTATAGTACTTTTAAGATAAATCATCAATATTAAACCTTAAAATCACGCTTCATTTCCTGGTCTTCTTCTTGAAGCTTCTCAGCAATTACCTCTTGGGCCTTGACTCGCAACTCTTCCAAATCAAGTTTATCCAACTCAATACTTCGCTTAGATAAATACTCCTTAGTATTTAATTCTGGGTCTTCTAAAACTTCTGACAAAAGAACTTCCAAAATAGCTCCAATCTTTGGCCCTGGACCAACTTTCAAAACAGACATCAATTCACTGCCGTTAAGCTGAAGCATCTTAACTGACAAGGGATCATTTTGAACTTTTTCCATCATATATTGAAGATGGCGCAACTTATAAGGCATCTCATTCTTGAGGCCAGATCCTAACCTGTCAGCAATCCGCAAGTCAATTAAATCACTTAGATTCTCTTTACCAGTTTTGACAATTAAACGCCTGACTGAAGCTGCCGAAACTTCACCAACATTATAATAAAACATATGATTGCGCACTAAGTTGACCACTCGAGTTAAATCTTCATTGGAGAATTTCAAGCGTTTCATAATCTTCTCCGTCATCTTGGCTCCAATGTATTCATGATTATAAAAAGCAATATGACCATCAACCGTTTTTGCTGATTTAGGCTTACCCACATCATGAAGTAAGGCCGCCAAGCGAACCGGCCAAGATTTATTAGGACAATATTTTAATGACAAAATATTATGCTTAAAAACAGTATAGATATGATGATAATGCTGTTTGACATTCACTCCAGCCTCCAGCTCCGGTAAAATATATTGCAATAACTTATTATTATAAAGACGCATAATTCCTTCAGAAGGAAAATCAGATGATAATATTTTTACCAACTCATCGCGAATTCTCTCGCCAGAAACAAATTTCACACTACCAGCTAATTTCAAAATAGCTCTCTCGGTTTTGGGCTCAATCTCAAAATTTAATTGACAAGAAAATCGAATCGCCCGCAACATGCGCAAAGCATCTTCTTTAAATCTTTCTGATGGCTCCCCCACAGCCCTGATAATTTTCTTCTTTAAATCATCAGCTCCGCCAAACAGATCAACCACCTCATAGTCATCTTGACCGATCTTCACTGGCGTAATATATTTCTCAGAAATTCCTTCAGCCTGCCCAACCTTAGTCAGGGCCATGGCGTTAATGGTAAAATCACGACGCTCTAAATCTTTTTCCAGCTTGTCTTCAAATAAAACTTCATCCGGATGACGTCTATCAGAATAACCTTGCTCCGAACGATAAGTGGTAACTTCCACGACATCATTAGATTCATTTCTAATTGGCACTAAAACAGTACCAAAAGCATTCTCGTATTTAGAACCAGGTAGAAGTTTAAGCATAATTTCCGGTCGAGCATCAGTGGCAATATCCCAATCTTTAGGCTCTTTTGCCATTAATAAATCACGAACACAGCCCCCCACCAAATAGGCACTTTGTCCTCCTGATTGTAATTTTTCGATGATTTCTAAGACAAATTCGGGTATTTTCATTCAAGTCAATATTTAAATTTCCTTTATTTTTTAACTACCTTCAGTATAGTATATTTACCATCCTCAGGCAAATACAGGAAATTGACATAATCTAAAAAGTTTATTAACATCAATAATATCAAAACAGTTCTTAATATAAACCAATAAAAAAAGGAGGTAAAGTGAATATAAAAGATCAAGCTCAAAAAAATTTAGCGGTATTTAAATCCAAAAAATATCATGGTCGGTGTCTAATCCAAGGAATGAGTGAGGCCGGTGACTTTATTCAAATATATATTGTTGAAGGACGAAGCCTCATTAGTAAAGACAGATTCATAGTTGAAAATGGCAGTAAAATAGAGACCAGAGCTATCTATCCGGAAAAAGTCCTCGATCCATCGCTCATAATCTATACTGCGATGAACGACAGATACGACATACATGTAGTTAGTAACGGTCACCAAACCGACAATATTTTAAAGCATTATACGTCTGGGCAGGTACTAAACGGAAAGGACTTTGAATACGA
>JBAYNC010000095.1:0-4200 GCA_041679025.1 Patescibacteria group bacterium | reverse complement strand
GATCCGAGAAGTCAGACAGTGGAGAGGTCTCAGCCCCTTGTGGCTCTTGTCGCCAGATGATTTATGAGTTTGCCCAGCTGGCCAGAGAAGATATTGAGATCATTATGGTAAACACTAAAAAGACTAAGATAATTACGGCTAAAATTAGCGAATTATTACCAATGGCTTTTGGCCCCTTGGATCTAAAGGTGAATTTAAAGAAATATTTAAGATAGATTAAAAAATATTTAAATTTTTATTGACGGAAAAATAGCCTTATGCTATTTTTTTTGTATTAGTTAATCGTTCATTAAACCAAAAATCAATTTGCCATGAGAAAACTTTTATTTTCAGCTATGGAAAAACTTTTATTTTCAGCTGTCATCTGTGTTATTCTTATTTTTTTCCTTCTTTTTCTGAAGGCAACCCAAGTCTCCAGCCAAAATAGTGTTGGCCCTAAAACAAAAAGCGATTATGTTATATTTGCTGTTTCAGCAGTAGATCACGACAGTGATTTTGTGGCTGCTTTGGATTATATTAATGAAGCCATTGTTTTGGACTCTAACGACTCTTTTTGCTATTCGTTTCGCGGAAATATCAGTTTATCTCAGAAAAATTATGAGTCAGCGCTAGGAGACTTTATCCGAGCTATTTGGCTTGGTTCTAAAGACCTCTCTGATTATCTGGGAAGAGCTCAGTGTTATTTTTTCTTAGGCGATTATTGTTCATCTTTAGATGACTTAAATCAGGTCATTGCTCGACGACCTTTTGATGCCCCAGCTTATCTGTGGCGTTCTAGAGTCAAGAGGGCAATGGGGCTGGAATTTGAGTCTGATATTAAAACCTATCGTTTTCTTAATGGATAGAGATGGGTAAAATTTAATTGTGAAAAGGGTCTTACCAAAAGGCTCTTTTTTATTTTTTAAATCTTCTTGGCTTGTTTAAAGTCAATAAAAATAGTATAATTTAATGAGAAAATATTAATCTAGCCTGATATGGGAAAAGTTAAATCACCGATAGGATTCTCTTGGCCGCTAATTGGCAACCCGGCTGCTGTCGAGTTTTTGACCAAGAGTTTGATGAATAATCGTCTGGCTCAGACTTATATTTTTGCTGGTCCGGATAATTTGGGAAAGAATACTATTGCTGATTGTTTCGCTAAAAATTTATTACTTTTGGATGAAAATCGAAAAGAGAATTTGGCCGACCTGGATGAGTCTAAAATGAGCTTGTCGGGAGATTTTCATGTGGTGAAGCGCGAGGCCGGAAAGAAGAATATTTCCATCGAACAAATTAGAGATTTGATTAAAATATTAGAGATGAGTTCATTTGCTAATTCCTATAAAATTGGTATTATAAAGGAAGCGGAGACTATTTCAGAGCAGGGGATGAATGCCTTACTTAAGATTCTAGAAGAGCCTCGATCAAAAGTAGTTATTATTCTAATTACGTCTCACCTAGAGTCGATTCTGAAGACGATTGTGTCGCGTAGTCAGATTGTTAACTTCTATCCGGTGAAAACCGAAACTATTCATGATTATTTAGTGGACCATTACAAGCTTAGCCCGGTCTTAGCCAAGAATTTGTCACATTTAGCCTTGGGGCGCGTGGCGCTAGCTATCAAGTTTTTAGAGGATAAGCAATTTTATCAAGACTATCTGGACTCGGTTAATTTGTTGTTGGAGATCTTGCGTAGCAAAATTCCGGATCGTTTCAAATTAATTTCTAAGTTAGCTACTGCCCATAAAGGTGAAAGTGATTTGTCGATTATGGCCTGTAATTTAATTAGTATTTGGGAAGGCGTGATTAGAGATTTATTGCTTTTAAATTTCGGTAGCCAGGATTTATTGCAACATGAGATTGTTAAAGATGACTTGCGGTCGCTTCAAGACTATGGGCAAACAGATGATTGGTTGAATATTTTGAAATTATTTCGTTTGTCCCGTAAGCATCTCAGCGCTAATGTTAATTATAAAAATGTTTTAGAAAATATTGTCGTTAATATTTAATTATAAAGGATATGAACAAAAAATTATTACTTTCTCTGGGGTTATTAATTTCTGTTTTTTCTCTCTCGGGCTGTTCTCTGAGTTTTAATGCTCAGAATGCTGTTAATAATGATTTTGGCGGGGTTTTTGTGACCTCCAATAAAGGCGACGTTTGGCGTCAGATGGCCGTGATGCCGTCTATTACTGGTGTGCCAGAGAGTATTGGTTCTTTGGATGTTACTAATTTAGTAATTGACCCAAGTGACCCGGCAGCTGTCTATATGCCAACCTTAAATGAAGGCCTTTATTATACCTATAACGTGACTAAGGGCTGGAATAAGGCCGCGACTTTGCCTCGAGTCACTATTAATGATGTGGCCATTGATGCCAAAAATAAATGTAATATTTATGCCGCTATTGGTAACAAGCTTTATAAGTCCGTTGATTGTAATCGCAATTGGAGTGAGGTTTATTTTGATAATAATCCCAATGTTCAAATTTCGGCTGTAGCTGTTGATCATTATATTAGTAATAGCGTTTATATCGGAACTTCTCGCGGTGAGGTTATTAAGTCTTTAGATGGTGGAAATACTTGGCAAACAATCCAGCGCCTAAATGATGGCGTTAGACATATCGCTGTTCATTCTACTGACAGTCGAATAGTCTTTGTGGCTTCTGTTAAAAATGGCTTATATCGTTTTAATTCCAATGAAGCAGTTAACTTAGATCAGTTGTCCGAATACCAAAATAAATTTGATGGTACCAATTGGATGGATCTTAATGCTGAGCTTAAGGAATTTAATCTAGGGTTTAATTTTAAGTCCTTAGAATTTAGTACTGATAATTCTATTTTCTTGGCGAGTGACAAAGTGCTTTTGAAGTCTGTTGATAATGGCGCTAGCTGGGCTCAAATTAAGTTGATTACACCGGAAAAGGAAACTATGATTAATGCTTTTGCGGTTAATCCTAAAAATTCTAATGAATTATATTATGTTACCAATACCACTTTCTATCGTTCGGCTGATGGTGGTAGCACTTGGACTACTAAACAGCTTCCAACTTCCAGGGCCGGTAGCGCTCTTTTAATTGATCCAGTAAATCCTAGTGTGATTTATATGGGTATTGAGAAAACAAAAAAATAATTAATTTATAAATAATATGAACATTCATCTACAAAACAAACAAGCTGATTTTTCTGCCATTATTGATTTCTTTAAAAAAGATATCGCCACTTTGCGCACCGGTCGAGCTAACCCAGCTCTTCTTGATGGAGTTTTTGTTGAAGCTTATGGTGTCAAAAATCCAATTAACGCCGTAGCTAATATCGCGGTGGCTGATTCTCGCAGCATGACTATTGCTCCTTGGGATAAAAGTGTTATGAAAGATCTGGAGAAGGCGATTATTGAGGCTAATTTGGGCGTTGGGGTGGTTAATGACGGCGATAAGGTTAGGGTTACAATTCCGATGATGACTGAAGAAAATAGAAAAGATTTGGTCAAAAAGGTTAATGAAAAACAAGAGAAAGCTCGAGTTTCTATTCGCCAGGTGAGAGAAGAGGTTCGTCGAGCGATTGAAGAGGCCGAAGATAATAAAGAAATGAGTGAAGATGATAAATTTCGCTTTATGAAAGAATTGGATGAAGTAGTCTCAAAGTTAAATGATGAGATTAAGGATTTGCGTGATAAAAAAGAAAAGGAAGTAATGGAGATTTAATTATTAGTTATTATTTATGATTTTTACTATTATAATTTTCTTGTTAGTTTTGTCGCTTCTAGTTTTTGTTCATGAATTAGGACATTTTTGGACAGCTAGGAAGTTTAAAGTGGGGGCTCCGGAATTTGGTTTTGGTTTTCCGCCTCGTGTTTTTGGTTTTCAATTAATTCGGGGCAGTCGTTTAAAAAAAATTGCTGAAACTGAGCAGATTGATGTTAAATTTGAGACTGATGAAAATGGAGTGATGATTGAAAAAATTACTGACGAGAAAAAAGAGATTGATGTTGTTATCCCCACTAAACGTTGGCGATTTATCAGAGGGAATAGAGCGCTCACTGAAGAAGATGAAAAATATGGCACCGTTTATTCTTTAAATTGGATTCTGCTAGGCGGATTTGTCAAAATCAAAGGCCAGGACGGAGAAGAACCAGGCGAATTAGATAGTTTTTCGGCCCAACCTATTTATAAGCGTTTTTTAATTCTTTTTGCTGGAGTCTTAATGAATATCGTTTTGGCCGCT
>JBAYNC010000094.1:0-4263 GCA_041679025.1 Patescibacteria group bacterium | reverse complement strand
TAAGCAAATAAGCAAAATCTTTTTGGTGACTCTAAGAGCCACCAAAAAAACACAAAAACCCTATACTAGATATAGGGTTTTTTATTGCTCAAGGTCATTTGACGTGATTAAAGTATTATGATTAAATATTAATATAATTAATAATTCAGCAGTTCTTTAAAAAACAAGGTAAATTAGATTAACTATTAAACCCACCTAAAAATAGAGGCTTGTTTAATAGTTAATCTAATGTATAACCTTCAAATCAATTAATCATGAAAACAAAAGTTGTTTTTATTTTAATGCTTGTTGCTTTCGCTTGCTATTCTCTTTGCCCTATTTCTGTGTTTGCCCAAACATATACACTTAGTAATATGGAAAATCCTGATCCGGATCATAATTCTATTGGTGGTTTATCGGGAATTAATAATACTGTTTTTGCAGTTGGTAATCATGGAACCTTTTTGAAATATGATGGCGCTGTCTGGACTAAAATTAATAATCCATCAAATGAAACTCTAAACCAGAGTTGGACTATTTCAGCCAATGATGTTTGGGCGGTAGGTTTTAATGGCTCTGTTGCTCATTATAACGGATCGACCATTAGTATTATAAATATTGGAACTACTGAGATCCTTTTTGATATCATTGGATTTTCGGCCAATGATATATATGTCTGCGGGTATAATAAAACACTTTTTCACTATGACGGCACAATCTGGAGCCAAATTGGTAATTATTCTTCCACTATTGATTTTAAGGGAATGTTCGGCTCCTCTAATGATTTATATTTGACTGGTGGCGATAATTATTCGCCTTATACTCAAAGGTTGTATCATTATGATGGAGTTAACCTTACCGAAGTTATTTCCGGTAACTATGGTTATGGATGGAGAAAGCTTTGGTCGCCTGATGATAATTTGTTTTATATTGACGGTCGAGAATTATACCAGTTTAATAAGAGTTCCGGTGTCGTTAGTCAGGTTCTAAATGGGACCACCCCTGCCACCAATACTATAGTCTGCGGATTAGATGCTAACAATATTATAGTTTGGCGGGCTGATGATTTCCTCGATAGTTTAATAATTTTCAATGGCTCCGAGTGGAAGGGGTATGCATTGAATGTAATTATTAATTCCATTTATTCTCCAAACAATAATCCTAACAATGTATTTCTAGTTGGAAATAATGGAACGATTTTACATTTGGATCTCACTACTGGAATATTTCAACCAAACGTATCTTCTCAGCTCAATATTTATCCCAATCCTTCAAATGGTGGGGAGATAAATATCGATTTGGGATCAAATTCTAAAGCTACTGTAGTTGTATTGAACTCTGTTGGGCAACAGGTTCAAACAATTTCTTCAGATGGTTCTTCGGGCAAAGAATCTTTGAAGATTAACGGTGACTTACCAGCCGGTGTTTACTTTATAAAAGTAAAAACTGATGCTGGCGACTACAATCAAAAAATTGTAGTCACAAAAAATTAAGCAAATAAGCAAAATCTTTTTGGTGACTCTAAGAGCCACCAAAAAAACACAAAAACCCTATACTAGATATAGGGTTTTTTATTACCTAAAAAATAAAAAAACGTGGTATATTGGAAACCACGTTTTGTTAAGGTTTGTTGGCTGGTATTGAACAATGATCCATTACTCCGAAGCAATGGGCCATCATTAAACGATCTTCATGTTGACATCGGTTTTGAAGTCCGGCTTGGTTAAACCATACTTTTAGCTTAGGGCAAACTCCAAAATTAACTTTATGATTTGTTTGGAGTAAGTATATTAAGTATGTAAAGGATCCCGGGATTTCCATTTCTAAATCATGAAGACTGCATTTTGTTAAATTAACCGTACTCAACTCCTTATCTAGAATTTTAAAATTTTCAGTTGGGTTGTTGGTAAATGTTAACATTTCAGCCAAGAGTCTTAACTTTAAATCCTGATAGACTAAGTCTGTTTTTGTTTTCATGGCTTATATTTTAAAAGTTCTAGAATTATTATAGCATAAAAATATTTTAATGTCAAATTCGTTGACAAAAATTGACATAATGCTATAATTTTAGTGATAAATATTTACTATTTTGCGCTTATTTTTTTATAATTATTAATTTTGGTGAAATTATATGCATCTAGTTGATGAAATAATTAGAGATTTTAGAGAGAAGGGTTACATCGAAGAATTAAAGGCTTTGCCTACGATTGAAGAAAAGTATAAAAGAATTCAGCAAATTACTGCTCAGGTAAATGTTTTTAAAGGAGAGCTAGAAGATTTGTCATGGGAAGAGCAGCTCTATTTAGATAGTAAGTTGCAGGAGCGAGGAGTTTTGTTAAATTTGTGTCCTTACTTTTATATATTTTTTTCTAATAAGAATAATAAGTTTCATTCTTGTTGTCAAAAATCTGATAATTCTAGAACTTTTTGTCGAGGAAAGAAGTTAAAATGTGATAAAAATATCGCTGATTTATAGAAGATTATTTTAAAAATTGATTTTTAAATTTAATTATATGAATATTAGCTTGAATATAAGACCGGTTGGTAAATATGTTAATGATGATGGTCGAGAGGGAGTTAGATACGCTTGGGCGCTTGATGGCTCAGACGATGTATACGTAGAAAGTGGCGCTTTCTATAAGCGTACTTACTTGGACACAAAGAGTATTGATGCGGGGATTGCCGCCTATACAACTTCAGTTTCGTTGGGTTGTATTTTGTCTGAAGGAAGTAAGCAATGCAAATTTTGTGTTACTGGTAATCTTATTCCTTTTCGTAGATTGTTGACGGCGGAAGAGATTGCTTTGCAAAATGTTTTTATGGTTTTGGATGATTTAGAGGCAAATCGAGCTAATAAGCCTCGGGAGTTTGCTTATATGGGTCAGGGTGAGCCGGGTTTTTCCTATAGTCAAGTTCGTGAAGCTATTTTGATTACTAATTCAGTCATGAACTCTCTGGGTGTTGAGGTTTATAGACATATTTTTGCCACCTCTGGAGTTCCTTCGGCGATTAGATCTCTGACGAATGATGTCGCTCGGGGAGTTTTTGGAAAGACAAAAATTTTACTTCATCTTTCAATTCATTCTGCTTTTAATCGTGAGCAATTAATGCCGATTGATCAATTATATCCCGTTAAAGATGTTATTAGCGCTTCGGAAGAGTATGCTAAAGCAATTAATGATAAGGTAGTAATAAATTTAATGATGTTAAAGGATGCGATGTTGATGGGCAGTGGCCCATTTAATACCATGTCTCCTGTCTATGCTCTTAATCTGATAAAGATTTTAAATCCGAAGTATCACCGCGTCACTTTATGTGAATATAATGCTGATGGTAAAGTTGGAACTAATAATTTAATTACTCCAGAGGAAGTTTCTGCTCTGGAAAATATTTTTGTTTCTAATGGATTCGAATTCAAGAAGTTTGTTGCCTTTGGTAAACAACATAAATTGGCCTGTGGTTTATTGGGTGGACAGGCAATTCCTAATATAGACCCTACAAAGACCGATCCTATTTTAGAGAAGGCAATCGATTTAATTAAAAAACAACAATTATAGAATATGTTGAAAAAAGTAATTATTACTACTGCCGGTCGATTACATTTTAATAGTCTTAAGATGAATATGCTTGATGGCCGGGGTTGCGGTGGAATAGGAGTGGCGCTTACGGAACCAATTCTTAAAATAATCTTTTCTCCCTCCGATTCAATTATTGTTACCGGGGCTGATATAAAGTTAAGGAAGAAAGTTAAAAATTTTGCTAAGAATACTTTGAGTTATATTGGTTCGAACCGAGGTGTCAATATAAAAATTGTTAATTTTTTTTCAGGTAAGGTTGGTCTGGGAAGTGGGACTCAGTTGGGGATGAGCGTTGGCCGAGGCATTTGTTCGCTCTATGAAAAAAAAGTTAGCTTACCGCTTATTGCTAAAATAACTGGTAGGGCTGGAGTCTCTGGAATTGGTTATTATTCTTTCTCTCGTGGCGGGTTAATAGTCGATGGTGGTTATCGAATGGGAGAGAAAGAAGCTAAAAAGAATTTTGTTGATCACAGTCCAAGCCCACCTCCTCTGACTGCTCATTATTCTTTTCCCAATAAGTGGAAAATATTATTACTCAGTCCTAAAAAGGCATTGCCTAAGATCTCTAATCTTAATGAAGACAAGCTATTTGCTGAAAATACCCCAGTATCCACTGATGATGTTGGTAGTATTTGCACTAATGTTTTAATGGGAATAATACCTAGTCTTTTGGAAAAAGATTATTTTAATTTTGTAGAATATTTAT
>JBAYNC010000093.1:0-4327 GCA_041679025.1 Patescibacteria group bacterium | reverse complement strand
GTATTTTCTTTCCCAATTCCAACTTATAATATTGATAAGAATTTTGATTGGGATCGAGAATCATTGAAACCAATGTGGGAGATGACGGCTAAATATGGAGTTCCTTATTTCTCTAATTTTGTAAATTCAGACATGGACAGGGATGATGCTCGATCGATGTGTTGCCGTCTACGCTTAGATAATAGAGAGTTGCGGAAACGTGGAGGCGGCTTATTCGGCGCTAACCCTTTGACTGGTAGTTTGGGCGTGGTAACTATCAATCTGGCTCGCCTAGGTTATTTGTCAAAAGATAAAGAGGAATTTAAAAATAGATTATTGGCTTTAATGGATTTAGCTAAGGATAGTTTGGAAATTAAACGTAAGGTTATTGAAAAATTTACTGATGACGGTTTATATCCTTACTCTAAACATTATTTAGATAATATCTATGCCCGCTTTGGTTCTTATTGGAAAAATCATTTTAATACTATTGGTATAAATGGCATGAATGAAGCTACTATCAATCTCTTGGGCCAGGATATTACCACTCCTGAGGGCCATGCTTTTGCAGCTGAGATGCTTGATTTTATGCGCGAGAAGTTAATGGATTATCAGAATGAAACTAATAATCTGTATAATTTGGAAGCTACTCCGGGTGAGGGATGTACCTATCGTTTCGCTAAAAAAGATTTGGAAATGTATCCGGAAATTATTTTTGCCAATGACCAGGCTGTTAAGCATGAGGGGGCTGATCCTTATTACACCAACTCCTCTAATCTGCCAGTTGGATTCACCGATGATTTATTTTCTGCCCTTGATTTGCAAGATGACTTACAGACTAAATATACCGGTGGAACCGTACTTCATGGTTATATCGGAGAGAGAATTAGCGATCCGGAAGTAGCAAAGAGTTTAGTGAAGAAAATTATTTATGGTTACCGTTTACCTTATTTCACCATCACCCCGACTTTCTCTATCTGCCCAGTTCATGGCTATTTGCCTGGTGAGCATAAATATTGCCCTAAATGCGATGAATCTTTGGGATTTAATGCTAATAGCGCCAAAGAGGGCGAAAATGATTAATGGGACTAGTAAAAAAAATAAATATATTATATAATTATATTAAGCTAAAGGTCTTTTGAGAGATGGCTTAAGACGGCCGTTTCTGAATTAGACTAGCAATAAAAATATGGCTCCAACTAAAATTCAAAGACAGGAATGCACTGTTTACAGCCGAGTTGTCGGATGGCTAACTCCGGTTAAAAATTATAACCGTGGTAAGGCGGCTGAATACAAGGATCGAAAATCCTTCAAGGTTGATGAAAAACAATTTTGCTAATAGCTTATGTTAATTGGCGGCCTGGAAAAACTGACCCTGATTGATTATCCGGGAAAAGTAGCAGCTATCGTATTTACGTCTGGATGCAATTTTCGCTGTCAATTTTGTTACAACCCAATGCTTGTCTGGCCCAGTGAAAAAAAGGCGTCAGATCAAAGTAAAAATACCGCGGGTCATCTTCGGAATAAAGAGCAGGATTATTATCCTCCTTTGTATTCCGAAGATGACCTTTTTCATTTCCTAAAGAGCCGAGCGGGAAAGTTAGACGGAGTAGTCATTACCGGTGGTGAGCCGACTCTCCATCCTGATCTACCGGAGTTTATTCGAAAGATTAAAGACTTGGGCTACGATGTTAAGCTGGATACCAATGGCACTAACCCGGAGATGATTAAGAAATTATTGAAATTGAAATTAATTGATTATATTGCCATGGATTTAAAGGCTCCGGAGAGTAAATATCGGTTGGTAACTGGCGTTACTGTTGACTTTCAAAAAATTGAAGAATCTGTTAAGATAATAAGGCAAAGTGGTCTGCCCTATGAGTTTAGAACTACAATTTTGCCAGTTCTTTTGTCAAAAAATGATGTTTATGACATGGGAGAATTAATCAGGGGAGCTGATAAATGGTATTTGCAGAAGTTTAAAGCTGACACTGATTTAGTTAACCCTGAGTTCAAAGTCGAGACTCCTTATAGTAGTGAGGAGATGGATGAATTAGTGTCGATTGGAAAAAAATATGTTAAATTATGCGCTTGGCGTTAAATAAAATAATATGAGTAAAGAAGAACTAAAAACAACATCGGAAAAAATTGATACCCCTTATGATCTGCGGTTATTGCTGGAAAAAAATCTAGAAATTTCTCAAAAGAATTTAGAGCTTAGTGAAAATATTTTGACTAGGGTTAAATATGTTAAGCGTTATATTTTCTGGAAGCAAGTCTTTAGTGTCGCTGTTTGGGTTCTAATTATTCTGTCTACGGTGGTCAGTTTCATTTATTTGCCTCCTCTGATTAAGGGATTACAGAATCAAGTTCAATCAATGATTGGCGGTACTACTTCTGGTTTATCCGGTTTTTAATCTTAATTAATAGTAATAATATATGAGTGATATTACTTTTTTCGCCCAAACGACATTTCGCAATCAAATGCGTCGTTTTGGTATTAAAGAAGACGATCGTCGGCGCCACATGTATTTGATTGGAAAGACTGGTATGGGTAAATCCACTATTCTAGAGAATATGATTATCGATGATATCCGAGCTGGGCATGGAGTGGCAGTAGTTGATCCTCACGGCGATTTGGCTGAGAAGATAATTGAATTTATTCCTGATGATCGGATTAAGGACGTAATTTATTTTAATCCGTCGGATATTGAATATCCGATTGCTTTTAATGTGGTGGAGCAGGTTGATCCTCATCTGCGTCACTTAGTAGCCTCTGGCCTGATTGGTGTTTTTCAAAAATTATGGGCTGATTCTTGGGGACCTCGTTTAGAGTATATTTTACGTAATGCTATTTTAGCCATTTTAGATTATCCCGGATCGACTCTTTTGGGTGTTGTTAGAATTTTGTCAGACAAACCTTTCAGAAAAAAAGTGGTAGCGAATATCAAGGATCCGGTAGTTAAATCGTTTTGGGAAAAAGAATTTGCTTCTTATGCTGATAAATTTGCTTCTGAGGCTGTTTCTCCAATTCAAAATAAGGTTGGTCAATTTTTGTCGACCGCTTTTATGAGAAATATTATTGGTCAAGTAAAGTCTTCTTTAAACATGAGAGAAATTATGGATGAAAGTAAGATCTTAATTATGAATTTGAGTAAGGGTCGAATTGGTGAGGATAATTCCGCTTTATTGGGAGCAATGATGGTTACTAAAATTCAATTGGCGGCTATGAGTAGGGTAGATATGCCAGAAAAAGAAAGAAAGGATTTTTATCTCTATATCGACGAATTTCAAAATTTTTCAACAGATAGTTTCGCCAGTATTTTATCGGAAGCTAGAAAATATCGTCTTTGTTTAATCATGGCCCACCAATACATTGAACAATTATCAGAAAAGGTGAAGCCGGCTGTTTTTGGTAATGTAGGAACAATGATTGTCTTCCGCGTGGGAGCAGCTGATGCCGAAGAATTGGTGCGAGAGTTTACCCCAACATTTACAGAAGAAGATCTGGTTAATTTACCAAAATATGAGATGTATCTAAAATTGATGATTGATGGTGTTTCTTCCGACCCATTTTCAGCTCGGGGTTTACCACCTCTAGCTAAGGATGAAGAAACTGGGAATACCGAAGCGGTTATCAATAATTCTCGAGAGGTTTATGCTAGTAGTAAGGATGAGGTGGAAGAAAAAATATTACGTTGGCATGATGCTGATGATGATGTTCCTACTACCGATAGAAAAGATGGAAAGAGCTTTGATTATCTTGCTGCCAGTCCTAAATCTGAAGCTGACGATGCCCGTAAATTTAGTGCTGTTTGTTCTAGTTGCGGAAAGGAAACTAAGACTATTTTTGAACCAGACGGAGTTCGACCAGTGTATTGTAAGGACTGTTTAGAGAAGGCTCGAGAAAAGAAAAAGACTGAAGCTTCTCAGTCTCAACCTATTAAATCCGTAACTTCAACTCCGGTTGTTTCTCGGGTGGTTAATACTGAGCCAAAGTCTGTAACCCCAACTCCGGTTATTTCTCAAGTAATTAATGTTGAACCAAAACCTGTCAGCCCTGCGCCTCAAATTATAACTCCTAAGGTTGAGGACCCTCGAAAATTTAGTGCTATTTGCGCTGGCTGTAAACAGGAAACTAAAATTATTTTTGAGCCCGATGGAATTAGACCGGTTTATTGTAAGTCGTGCCTGGAAAAAAATCGTGAAGCTAAAAAGAATGAAGTTGAAAATCGTCTTAAGGCTAAGCAAGTAGAACTGGCTGATATGAAAAAAAGATTTAGTCCGGCGAGCGGTCAAACTATTGTAAAAGAAGAGTCCGGAGCCAAGCCTTTATCTTTAAGTGATT
>JBAYNC010000092.1:0-4384 GCA_041679025.1 Patescibacteria group bacterium | reverse complement strand
TTTGTCAATTGGCTTTATGGTTGGCTTGCCGCAGAATACGGAGAATGTTCGTCCGGGAGGAATAATGGAGGCTAAAAAAGTTCAAATCATGGAAGTGATGGTTGATTCTCCGGCGGAAAAGGCGGGGATTAAATTGGGGGACCAGGTTATTAGCATTAATGATCAAATGATTAATTCTGAAGAAGATATTCAAAATATTCTAGGAACTAAGGCTGGTGAAGAGGTGACAATAAAGATAAGGAGATATAGTGAAGAACAGGTTATAAAAGTTACTCCTAAAATATTAGCCGAGACTAATCGAGGCGGCATTGGAGTTCTATTAACTGCCTCAGCAATAGTTTATTACCCTTGGTATCAAGCTATTTGGGAAGGTTCTCGCACGGCCATATTATTGCTTTGGGCAATTATTGTCGCTTTCTATGACTTAATTAGAAACTTAATTGTCGGTCAGGCAGTTGATGGCGCTGTGGCGGGTCCAGTTGGTATTGCAACTTTGACTGGTCAGGTAGCGCGAATGGGATTTTCCTATCTTTTGCAATTTACCGCTTTGTTGTCTTTAAATTTAGCGGTGATTAATTTTTTGCCAATCCCAGCGCTTGATGGTGGTCGAGCTTTGTTTCTTTTATTTGAGAAGATTAAGGGGCGACCGGTGAGAAAAGAACTAGAAAATATTTTACATAATATTTTCTTTATCGCTCTGATTCTTTTA
Organism: Patescibacteria group bacterium; assembly: GCA_041679025.1. Classification (GTDB taxonomy): domain Bacteria; phylum Patescibacteriota; class Patescibacteriia; order Patescibacteriales; family UBA12465; genus CG1-02-41-21. The sequence continues at coordinate 3,675 of JBAYNC010000092.1, read as the reverse complement.
ATTGTTTGGGTGACTATTAAGGACGTTATTAAGGTTTTTAACTAATTAAAAATTAAATATAATTTTATGCAAGTCAAAATCAAAGCAAGCAAAATAGAGTTAACCGAGGCTATTCAAAATTATATCAATGAGAAGGTTTCGATGTTGGATAAATATTTAAATCATGTTGATGTCCTAAATTGTGATTTTGAAATTGAGAAATCAGTTGGTGGACAACATAAGGGTGATATTTTTCGGGCTGAAATTAATTTACAGGTACCGGGCGAGATCTTGTATGTTGAAAAAACTGAATCTGACTTATATAAAGCGATTGACAAGGTCAAAGATCATTTGGCTGAGGTTATCAAGAAGTATAAAGAAAAGAAGATTGATAAGAAAAGAAAGCAATAATCGCATCTTCTCTATTGTTATCATAAAGATATTAATAGTTTAATTTAATCCATTTATCTTCATTATGTTTAAGCCCAAAAAAGCTTTTACGCTTATCGAACTTCTGGTTGTGATTGCCATTATTGGTGTTTTGGCGACTGTCTCTATCATTGCTCTTTCTAATGCTAGGTCTAAATCGAGAGATGCTAAGAGAGTTGGTAATATGAAACAAGTCCAAACTGCTCTGGAATTATTCTTTAACGACAATGGTCGTTACCCGACTGTCGAGGAATGGGATCTTGGAACTCTTTATTCTACTACTTCTGATGCTACTACTACTTATATGAGAGTTATTCCAACCGCTCCAACTCCAGCTGATGGTGATTGTAGTGAAGGCGAAAACGAATTGGCCTACACCTCAGTTGATAATGGTGCTTTTGCTCATATTGGTATTAATACTAAATTTTGGTCCTCTTCGGAGGCAAATTCTACTGCTTCTTGGAGTTGCGCTATGTATTATTCAAATACTACAATTGACTTTGATGGTAATGACAAACCTGTTGGACTATCCGTTCGCTGCCTCCAAGATCAACCTTAGATAAATAATTTTTGATTGATTATAAAAAAGAACGTTTCGGAAGAGACGTTCTTTTGTTAATATTCTTGATATTTAGGCCTTTATTTTATTTATAATCTATATTATACTGGGTTTACAATCATTATTTATTATTTTTTAGCCATTTTGACCATATTTTTATGGAAAAATGGCCGATTTCAATTATATGAGTTTATTAGATAAGATATTTGGTGATCCGAATGCTAAGATTATTAAAACTTTAGAGCCAACTATTAGTCAAATCAATGCTTTGGAGGAGAAAATGAAGTCTCTAAATGAGGTTGAATTGAGAGCTTTGGTTGTTTCTTTCAAGGAAAAATTGGCCGGAAAGAAATGGGAAGAACAAAAAGTTATTCTAGATGAAATATTGCCAGAAGCCTTTGCGGTTATTAGAGAAGCCTCATCTCGAGTTTTAGGGCAACGTCATTATGATGTTCAATTAATTGGTGGCATCATTTTACATCGGGGCCAAATTGCTGAAATGAGAACTGGAGAAGGAAAGACCTTGGTGGCAACCCTGCCTTTATTCTTAAACGCTTTAGCCAGTCGCGGTGTTCATTTAGTGACTGTTAATGATTATTTATCTAAAGTTGGTGCTGGTTGGATGGCTCCGGTTTTTGATCTTTTAGGTTTGAGCTCTAGTGTTATTGTTCATGACGCCGCTTTTATCTATGATCGAAATCATGTTGATGATACTCAGTTTGATGAGCGCTTACAACATTTCAAAAAAATATCACGGCAGGAAGCCTATGCTTGTGATGTAACTTATGGTACTAATAATGAATTTGGTTTTGATTATCTGCGAGATAATATGGTGCCGTCCCTTTCTGCTGCTGTTCAAAGACCGCTTCATTATTCTATCGTCGATGAAATTGATTCTATTTTGATTGATGAGGCTCGAACCCCTTTAATTATTAGTGGGGCTATTGATGAGAAGACTGACAAGTATTATAAATTTTCTGAGCTGGTGGAGCGCCTGGAAGAAAATGAAGATTATAATGTTGATGAAAAGATGCGCGCTGCTACTCTGACTGAGGCTGGAGTAGAAAAAATGGAAAAATGGTTGGGGGTTGATAATATTTATGTGGAAGGTGGAGTTCGTGAAATTCATCATATTGAGCAAGCCCTTAAAGCTCGCGTTTTGTTCAGGAAAGATAAAGACTACGTAGTGAAGGATGGAGAAATTATTATCGTTGATGAGTTTACCGGTCGAATGATGCCCGGAAGAAGATATAGTGAGGGATTACATCAGGCGATTGAAGCTAAGGAGAAGGTGGACATCCAACGAGAATCACAAACTTTAGCGACTGTTACCTTTCAGAATTATTTCCGCATGTACACTAAATTAGCTGGTATGACCGGAACGGCCGTCACGGAAGCAGAAGAATTTCACAAGATCTATAATCTGGAAACTATTGTTATTCCAACTAATCGTCCCATGGTCCGTCAGGATTTAAATGACCTAATTTACCGCAGTGAAGAAGGTAAATATATGGCTGTTATCAGAGACGTCAAAGAGCGTCATGAAAAAGGACAGCCAGTACTGATTGGTACTATTTCAATTGAAAAAAATGAAGTTTTAGCAGGGTTAATGCAAAGAGAAGGTTTGCGCCCCGAAATGCTAAATGCCAAGAACCATTTTCGCGAAGCGGAAATTATCGCTCAGGCTGGTAAACGAGGAGCTATTACTTTAGCTACTAATATGGCTGGTCGTGGTGTTGATATTATTTTAGGTGGTAATCCATCAAATTTAGCTGAACAAGAGGAGATTAAGGCTTTAGGTGGGCTTCATGTGATTGGTACTGAGCGTCATGAGTCACGTCGGATTGATAATCAATTGCGTGGTCGGGCCGGTCGTCAAGGTGATCCTGGTTCATCTCAATTCTATGTTTCAACCGATGATGATTTGATGCGGGTTTTTGGTGGCGATCGAATGAAGAGTTTAATGGCAACTTTGAAAGTGCCGGAGGATGTCCCGATTCAAAATTCACTCTTGTCACGTTCTATTGAATCAGCTCAGAAAAAAGTAGAAGGAAACAATTTTGATATTCGAAAACATTTAGTGGAATATGATGATGTGATTAACAAACATCGAGAAGCTATTTATCGAAAGAGAAAAGAGATTCTTGAAATTCATGAAAGCAAGCAAGAAGATAAAGATGATGCTCGAAATTTGTCGGATATTGTTTTAGATATGGTGGTGGGAGAAATTTCTGAGGTGGTTAGTTTTCACACTCCAGGAGAGAATATTAGTGATTGGAACTTTCAGGAGATTGCCGAAACCTTTAAGACTATTATCAGCGCGGAAAATATAAAGGACAAGATTAGCAATTTGAAGAGTCGAGAAGAAATAATTAATTTCTTAGTCGAGTTAGTCAAAGAAAAATATCTTAACATGAAAGCGGCTTTCAAGGCGGTTAATATTAATTTTGCCGAGATTGAGAAGGGAATCTTAATCCGTTCCATCGATACCCTATGGATTGAACATTTAGAAACTATTGATTACCTAAGACGAGGCATTGGTTTGCGTGGTTATGGCCAACATGATCCATTGGTGGAATATAAAAAAGAGGCCTATCTAATGTTTAGTGAGTTAAATAGCTTAATTCAAAAACAAGTGGTTTATTCTATTTTTAAGACCGGTGACGCTTTGGGTGGTTTGTCAGCGGAAAAGGTAGCGGCAATTGCTA
>JBAYNC010000091.1:0-4557 GCA_041679025.1 Patescibacteria group bacterium | reverse complement strand
TCCATTCGGAGACGGGGAATCTTGGGGTTTGTTGTATATGCCATATGTTTGAATATTAACCCCTAATTATACCACTTTTTTAGCTAGGTGTTTCCAAGGTGCTGAACTATTGCGTTGGTCTTGACAAAAATCTATTAGTATAGTATATTTTTTTGAGGCTATATCGTTCTTGTAATAGCCCACAGTTCGTTGAAAATATAAATAAATAATAATATAAATTAATTAAAAAAGGAGGTCAACCATGGCCAATACTGTATCTGAAAAGAAAAAAGTTAAAAATTACAATGAAAGTCCTTTCTGGGATAAAGAAGCTCGAAAAATTAAATTAATTAATCCGGGAGATTTTCATCTCCAAAAATTGCTAGTAACACTAGGTGTGCAAAATAGCCCCTTGGCTAGTAGCTTTGGTGTTTCTGACCGAAAGGAAATACTGAGACGGCAGGAAATTTCTAAATTTTTTTTAGAGAATGAAGGTTTTAGAAAATTCTTATCTAGAATTAATTTGAATTATTCCGAATTGCCTTCACACGGGCAGAATTTTATCGATTATTTTTTTAATCCCGATAACAAAGAAAATAATCCATTTTTTCAAGACGTCGATGAGTTTTTGAAACGTTTGGGATCTAAAAAATTACCGGCAGAATTAGCGTCCTTTGTTAGTTTTGTAAAATCTACTAAAGACGGGGCTAAAAGATTGGAGGACGATGTGATGAATAAAATATTCACGGAGTTGAAAAAAGTCACTTATTTGGAAGGATTAGTAACTGTTGAATGGAAATATGGAGAACGCAGCATAATTAGACACGAAACTCAGGGTTACCGAAAGTATTCCTTCGGCGAGCGATTCAAAAAAAGAGTTGTTCCGGCTTGGATGTATAAGGGTCTATTTAAAAAAGCTCCACTTAAATGGTTAACCGAACTTCGTAAGTATCGTGTGAATAAGTATAATGAGTCTCAGCGTCAGCTTTTCTATAATGCCTTTGTTGTGACCGAAACACCGCCAGAAATAAAATCCCGCATTTTGAGTTTTTTAGAAGGCAAACTCCCTTGTAAAAATCTCCCGCATAGTCTGAGTGATTTTTATAAAATATTTCTGAATTTTTCTTATAAGTATTCAGAAAATGGTTTAGAAATTACTTTGCTTAGTTTTGAACTTGATTCATCTTGTCATAAATTTAAATCAGAATTAGCTCAAAGATTTGATGTTATAAAAGATGATTTTCTTGGTTATAGTAGGTGGCAATTAAGAAACATTAGAAGGACTAACGAAGATCTTTCAGCGATGATTAATAAACAGCGGTTATATGGCAAAAAACACGAAGCCTTTCAATACTGTTTAGAAAAGATTCCATCGCTGGCTCGCGGAGTTCGTATTAGCTCAGAAGAGGTTGATGCTTTGTATAGGTGGAATAAGGTTGTTGATTTGTACGATTTTCCTCAGTTTCGTTCGGATATTGAAGAAATCAGGTCGTTTAGAAATACAATTGCTCAAACATGGACTACGTTGAAGCAAATTTCTTCCTTAATTGATACTCTGGTTGAAAAATCAGTTACCTGGAAATGCAAATTGGATTTTCCGAATGTTCTGGATGATAGCAAGCATTTAATTTCATTTGATTCTATAATGCCAGTTAGCCTTGTGAATGATTTGAAGTTGAAAGATTTAGTTGCTATTAAAGGGCTGCCTTCTCTAAATGGTCAGATCTTTGGTTTTACCGGCCAAAATTCTGGTGGCAAATCAGTTACCCAGTTAGAAATAATCAACACTCTATTTCTGGCTCAATCTGGGTTGCCAGTTTTTGCCGAAAACTTTTCTTTCAATGTCAAAGAAGTATTGGGTGCTGTGTTTATAGAAAGGGGTGTTAGTTCAACTGCTGCGTTGTTATTAGCCAAAACTGAAAACATCTTAGCCGCTATTGGAACTAGTAAAGAAAATAGTATATTCCTAGTTTTAGACGAGGTTGGTTTTGTAACTGGTGAATTAGATGGGTTAGAATATGGAGAGTGGGTATTACGGCAAATATTTGATGCCCATGTTAGTACCATTTTTTCCACCCAGATATTTTCACTGGCCAGCTTTGCCCAAGATCAATTGGGGGCAGCTATGTTTCAGTTCAATCTAGATCATCAGATTAATCCCGGCATCGGTCGGGGAAATCTCGCTGCGCTAATTGAAAAGATGGGGTTAAGTAAGCTTTCCAAAGAAAAGAAAAGCTAATTTAATATCTGTCAAACAAGTCAAAAGGAAGCTCCAAAATAGCTTCCTTTTTTAATACCCAAAGTCTTTAAAATATAAATAAAGTGATGTATAATATTTATAGGATCATTTACTATTATAATTAGATCAGAATGCATTCTGGATCAAGAATGCTATTTGTGTTTATATGGACAAAAAAATTACTTCTAAAAATAAAATAAATTTATTTCTTTTGGTCGGCGCTCTGGGTGTTGTTTTTGGTGATATTGGAACATCACCTCTTTATGCTTTGAAAGAGACATTCTTTGGTGTTCATCCTTTGGCGCAAAGTCCAGAAAATGTTTTGGGTGTCTTGTCTTTAGTTTTTTGGACCTTAATGATAGTCGTCACCATTAAATACATATTACTAATCATGCGAGCTGATAATAATGGTGAAGGAGGGATCTTTTCCTTGTTGGCCTTACTTCGGCAGGGGAGAGTTAAAAAGATTTTTGGTTTTAGTGTCACGGCGGTTGTTTTATTGGGAGCTACTCTTCTTTATGGTGATGGTATTATAACTCCGGCCATTTCAGTTTTGTCGGCCGTTGAAGGCTTTGAGATCTTGTCACCTGATTTGATGGCCTATGTTGTTCCTCTAACTATTTTAATTTTAGTTGGATTATTTTATATTCAGAAAAAGGGAACCGGCCGAATTGGTCGTCTCTTTGGTCCGATTATGATTATCTGGTTTATTACTTTAATTATTTTGGGACTCCCCTTAATCATTAAATATCCTCAGGTTTTAGCAGCTATTAATCCTTTGGCAGCTTATCGCTTTATTTGTCTTCATGCTTGGTCAACTTTTTTTGTGTTAAGCTCTGTGGCTTTATGTATTACTGGCTGTGAGGCACTTTATGCTGACATGGGTCATTTTAATCGACGGGTGATAACTTGGTCATGGATGAGTTTAGTCTATCCGGCCTTGATTATAAACTATTTTGGTCAAGGAGCTCTATTGCTATCCGGACGGGAAATCGTTGGTGGCAGTGTTTTTTATGCACTAGTACCTCAATGGGCCTTCTTGGGAGTGGTAATTTTAGCGACTGTAGCGACAATTATTGCTAGCCAGGCCTTGATTTCAGGCGTTTATTCTTTAACTAGTCAAGCAGTCGCTTTGGGATTATTTCCAAAGATAAAAATTGTTCATACTAACCCAATGGTTGAAGGCCAAATTTATATTCCTTTTATAAATACCGCTTTGGCGATTGGTTGTATCGCTTTAGTTTTAATTTTTCGAAGTTCTGGTGGGTTAGCTGCGGCTTATGGCCTGGCAGTTACTGGAACCATGATTATTACCACCTTAGTTTTTTATTCTATAATTCGCTATCTCTGGAAATGGCCTCTTTGGTTGGTTATGCCACTGATCTCTTTTTTGTTATTGATAGATTTGGCTTTTTTCTCTGGAACCGTGTTAAAGTTTTGGCAGGGTGGTTTTGTTCCAGTTATAATTGCCTTTATTTTATTTGGAATTATGTCGACCTGGGCCTGGGGGAGGGCGTTATGTCGCTTGGCTCATCTTAACCTTCCTGGTATTTCCGTGGGAGAATTGGTTAAAATGCAAGAGGAATATAAAGATAAGTTATTAGAAAGATCGGTGGTTGTTATGTCCTCGCACCAGATAATTAGTCGTCGGAACAGAATCCCGGCCGCCATGGATTCATTTTTATCTAAATGGGGGCCCTATATTCCCAAACATGTTATTTTTATGAATATTGTTTTTAAAAATACACCGCGAGTTGCAAGAAATAGCCGTTACCATATTGTTAATTTTCAATCAGCAACCGGAGTTGGCGATATTGTTTCAGTCCAAGTTTCTTATGGTTATATGCAGACACCCGATATTCGCAAGGTCTTAATTGATCTTAAAGAAAAACAAAAGATTAAGATTCCTAGTGATCCTAAAAAATGGTTAGTTCTAATAGCTATGGATCGTTTTATAACTAGGCCACGTAATATTTTGCGACGCCTTCGAATAATCCTTTTTGGTGCTATTTTACGAAATGCCAAACCTGTTACCAGTTATTATGGTTTGAGTTCGGATAATAAGGTTGATATTCAAATTATCAATATTTAATTTTTTCAGAAGAGCAATTTAAAAGACTATCGTTATTGATAGTCTTTTTTTGTTATCTAAAGAGGTTTAATTCTCTTAATGTAGATATTTTTTGATAGCCGACCACGGCTATAAGTTATCATTATCTTTTGGTCGGTTTTAAGCTCGTTATAGAGACTATTATTTACCCGTTTTTTGGCATCCTGTTTAATGTTTGTGATGTTAATTTCAACGAAATAGTTATAAATATCGTTTAAAGGAATGGCCG
>JBAYNC010000090.1:0-4572 GCA_041679025.1 Patescibacteria group bacterium | reverse complement strand
TTAAGTACTGTGCCATTCATCCTCGCACTCGCGCAGCTGTCCGGCCGATGCCGTCCAGCTTTCAAAGGAAAGCTCATACGAGGTTTCCTGGGCATTTAAAAAAAGACCACCTTAATAGGTGGTCTTTTTTATATCTAAACTTATTATTTCAAAGTTACCTTAGCACCAGCTTCTTCTAATTTCTTCTTAATAGCCTCAGCTTCTTCCTTCTTTAAACCTTCCTTAACTACTTTTGGAGCAGCGTCAACTAAATCCTTAGCTTCTTTCAAACCTAATTCAGTTAATTCACGAACGGCTTTAATGACATTGATTTTGTTAGCACCAGATTCAGTGATTTCAACGTCGAAAGAAGTTTTCTCTTCAACTGCAGCAGCAGCTGGACCAGCAGCCATCATCATAGCTGGAGCGGAAGCAGAAACACCAAATTTCTCTTCTAAGATCTTAACTAATTCAGCTAAGTCTAAAACACTCATTTTTTCAATTTCCTCAACTAAAGATTTGAATTTAGCTGGGACTTCAATTTTTTTGTCTTCCATATTTTTAAACTTGATTTATTGTCAGAATAAAAGTCAGACAATAAGATTAATAATTTATTTATTAAGCGCTTTTGGAATCGCCAATTGCCTTTAAGGCAGTGACCAGTCCTCTTAAGTTTCCAGCTAAGACATTAACAAAGCCGGAAATTGGAGCATTCATTGAGCCAACCATTTGGGCATATAGCTCTTGTTTGCTTGGCAACTTAGCCAAACTCTCCATATCAGTTTTAGATAAAAAACGACCTTCTAAGACGCCACCGATAAAGGCAATCTTATCTTCGCGATCTTTACGGAAACCTAAAACGATTTTAGCTGGAGCTACTTCATCCTCGTAGGAAAAAATAGTCGCCACCTTACCGTCTAAATCCTTAACATTCAAGCCCTCGATTGGGTTTTTCTTGAAAGCCAAGTCAAGAAGAGTTTTTTTAGCGACATAATATTCGCTATTTTCTGCTCTCAACTTCAAGCGCAATTCTTCATTGTCTTTTACCGGTAGCGCATTGAAACTGGTAAAAACGATGGATTTCGCTCTCTGAATTTTGTCCGTCAAGCTCGCTAACACATCTCTTTTTTGTTGCTTGCTTTTTGGCATATTATTAATTTAATAATAAAAAACTGTGTTTTACCACAGGTTCAAATAAAATAAAGCGAAAACCGCTAAATATTACCTCGGCAAGTCTTATTGTAATGCTTGCTGTCTGTGGCAAAATCAATTGTTATTCATATAATATCATATCTTCTGAAGATGTCAAGGGATTTGACAGAAGCAGAAGTAAGTTATAAAATAACCAATACCCCCTTAAAATCAAGGGAAAATATTTTTTTGTAGTCCAGAGAATTATTGAAAAATTACACAAAGTCCCGCGAACCGGTTATGTTGACAGGGGCGTGAAAGACCCCGAAACAGTGGGCGAACATACCGATGAAATGATACTTATAGCTGAAGAATTATTTCACATTCCTGGCCTAACAACCATGCTCAAGATTCACGACTGGGCCGAATCAAATAAAAAAATTGGTGACCGACGAACCGACAGTCTTTGCCCACCAGATAAAAGATGGACCAAGGAAAAGAAATATAAGGCAGAGTTAAGGGCAATGAAAAATATTTGCTCTCGACTTGGACCATATGGCCCTAGAATCTTACGACTCTGGCTCGAGTTTGAAGAAAAAAGAACCTGGAGGGCTAAAATTGCCAATCAGATAGACAAATTCCAAATGATCAGAAAAGCTATCAGATATCAGATAGCTGGTCAACCAGTAATTGCCCAGGAGTTTATCGATCATGATGGTCCAAAAATCACAAATTATCTTTTAAGCTTCGAGCTAACAAAAGCTCGACTAAAATTATAATTTTAGACGGCAACAAAAAAGCATTGAACAATCAATGCTTTTTTTATTTCTGAAAATAATATTTAACAGTCAACTAAACCGCCAACATATCGAGCGTTATAAACCTCCTGGTCATTAATAAATATTTTTTCCTCACCAAAAAAGTAACTAACATCTCCCTGCCAGTTATTCTCATATTTCATCTCTCCTAATATTAATTCTCTTGGTCCTCTAAAAGGATAATCTGGCGGAGATAATTTCAAAGCCTTCCTTAAAAATGAATAAATATTTTTCTCAGAAAAGTCTTTCTCACTCACCCGACCGTAATAAGTCATAATGAAAACTGGTTGCCCTTTATAAGACACAACTTCACGCCCACCATAAGGTTCACCGCCAAAATAATTGTCCGAAAAAAGCCAATCACCACTTTGATAAATTATAGTACGAGAACCATCTGATTCTTTTTTAAGAGAACTCTCCCGCCCAGAAGCATACCCAGACTGATTAGCCTCGGCGATAAAACTAGTCAATTGTTTCAAGTCAACAATCATAAATTCTATTTTTTATCTCGTAAACTTTTCATTAATTTCAAATAGAACTCAAGGTTACTTAAACTAGCCAAATTCTGCCCTAAAGGCTCGTTTAAGCGGAATAAATGGTGTAGATAACCTCGAGTATGGTTTTTAAGAGATGAGATGGCACTACCAGCATTAATTGCCTTAAAATCACCCTCAAAACGGGCATTATTGACGTTTAAATGCTCATACCCTAACTTCCCCTTCTTTTCCATTAAAAGACGCCCATGACGGCCTTCTCTGGTCGGTATAACGCAATCAAAGATATCCCAGCCCATATCAGCACAACGCTTAATATCCTCCGGCGTTCCAACTCCCAGCGCAAAACGAATTGCCTTCTCTGGGATAAGGTCAGCGGTATATTGCAAAACTTCTTCCAAAAAATTACCATCCTTGTCCACCGGTCTAGCACCAAAACCATAACCATCAAAACCAATCTTAACCAGTTCTTCGGCACATTTTTTTCTCAAGTCTAATTCTGCTCCACCCTGGATAACACCAAAGAGAAGTGGTTTTTTACTTCCGGATAATTTTCTTTTTTTAACTTGTTTTTCATATTCAATTTTACATCTCTTGGCCCAAGCAATGGTTCTGTTAACAGCAATAATCATTTGGTCTCGATCAAAATCATTCGGCGGACAATCATCAAAGCAAACCATCATATCTGTGCCTAAATCAAATTGGATTTGAATAGATTTCTCGGGACTAATTTCATGTCGCGAGCCATCAAGCGGTGATTTAAAAATAACTTTTTCATCAGTAATTTTTCCCATCTGAGCATTCCGATGGATAAGAGAAAAAACTTGAAAACCACCGCTATCTGAAAGTAGCGGTTGCTTCCAATTCATAAACCGATGGATACCTCCCGCCTTTTTAATAACCTTAATCCCCGGCTGTAAATATAAATGAAAGGTATTAACAACCATCGCTGAGATACCAACCTTAATTAAATCTTCATTGTTAGTTAATTTTACAAAACCGCGAGTAGCATCCGGCATAAAAAATGGAGTTTGAAGAACCCCATGTGCTGTCTTAATTTCTCCACGGCGGAGTTTAGTTCCCCGCCGTGTATATTTTATTTTAAACATAATATTAATTATTGGACTCGACCATCATTATTCATACTAGCGATATCATCATCATCCAATCTAGTAGTTTGGACGGAACTTGATTTGATAATCGTTTCTTGGGTATCAACATCTAGAGCGGAAATGACTGTTCCACCAGAAATAACCATAATTTTATTACGATCATTATTGTTTGGACTAACAGCAATATTAAATTCAGCATTAGCATTATAGACAGTTAGTGGCAAACGACCAATAGTCCAAATAATCTTGTTACTCAAACCATCATAGTTAATACTACCAACCGAAGCCTGGGCTCGATTATCAAAATAAACCGAAGCTGGCAATTGATATTCAACTGAGACATTGTTTAACTCATGCAAATTATTGGTTATCTTCCAATAAACTTTCAAACTAGTTTTCTGACCAACTTGTGGCGGTAGAGGGCCATCACCAACAGGAACATTGTCTTCATCAAAATAACGAATTTGTTCTGTAAAATTTAGATCACTATTAATCCGACTATTAATTTCATTGCTTTTATTATCACTACCCTCTTTCAACTCCTCGCTATTGCCAATACTAAATTGGGCATAACTCTTAATGGTAAAATTTTTACCTAAATCGCTGGTGTTAAAATCAGCTACTTTGATAGAGAAATCAATCGTCCCTTCCTTGCCAGCTTCCAACTCCCTCAATTCCGGAATTTCATTCCTAGTCCAAGTAATTAAACCCTTTTTCTTCTGACCATTATTTTTATCTTTAACACTTCCCCAATCCAAGAAATCACTATTTAAAACAGCCATAATCACAACATCCTTCATCAAGGAATCACCTTTATTACTATAACTCAGAGAATAATTTAAAGTATCATTAAAATTAACATTCTGATCGCCCTTTTCACCGTTAAGAGACAAAGATAAATTTAGATTACTTTTAATAACATCGACTATAATTTCTTTTTCCACAAAAGGATAATACTTATCATTCTGGGCCTTCTCTTCTAAGCGCAGGGTGATTTTTTGTTGATCATCAGTCTTTTCTTTAATTCGATATTTAATT
>JBAYNC010000089.1:0-4606 GCA_041679025.1 Patescibacteria group bacterium | reverse complement strand
TTAACCGCCTCCATTCGGAGACGGGGAATCTTGGGGTTTGTTGTATATGCCATATGTTTGAATATTAACCCCTAATTATACCACTTTTTTAGCTAGGTGTTTCCAAGGTGCTGAACTATTGCGTAACCATTGACTAAAATTACTAATCATGATAACTTTAGAAATTAGTAATTGCCCTTTAAAAAATAATATTGTTTAACCCAAAACCCATAAATCATGAAAAATCTATTACTTTCCGATATTCAGACCGCCAAAGATGCGTTAAAAGAAAAAATAAAGAAGGCCAATTTGTCGATAGACAAGTTGGATAAAAAATTTTTGCAAGAACGCTCGGCTATAGTCAAAAGAATGACTGCCATGATCAATGAAAAATTCAGAGATAAGATTTTTGTTTCTTTGCATAATAATGGCTATACTGTCGGTTTGAGCACTCTCAGGAGAGCTGTTTCTACAAAAAATGTGCTCATTACTTTTCGCCAGACTGGAAGTATAGAAGTTCTTTATCGAGTTACTAATGATTTAAATAATAATATTTCCCTTGACGATCTTCGTTCGCGAATAGGGAATATTGTTAAACCTGAAATAAGGCAAACAAGTAAAAAGGGATTGACTGTGGAGCAGTTATTTGCAGAAGTGAGTGATATACAGGAATATCTCCTTTCGCTAAAACACCCGGTTAAGGAGCAATATATCAGCTCTTTCTAGGAGATTTAAGGAGGCCAAAAGACAGGCTTCCTTTTTTATTTGTTTAAGATTTTTTAGAGAAAGGCTAAATACAAGATAAATTTATTGACACGACATCATCAATATTATATTGTATCACTATAAAAATTGGACCTTTAAAAACTAATCTATAAGACTGGTCATGGCCAAAAGCTGGTTAATTATTTAGCCATTTCTTGGCTATGACCATGATGGTTTTAGTTCCTTCTCGGAATAGAGAAAATTAAATCGCGCAAAATAGCGCAAGGAGGTCAATAATGAAAAGTGAATTTTTAATCTCAAACATCCCAACTGGGAAATTGAATGCCATGGTAAAGAATATTATGGCCAAAACAGGTATAACCGATCCTGAAGAGGCAGTGAGAAGGTTAAACGCCGGTGAAGTATATATTTCTTTGATAAAACCGAAGTGGACGGAAAAAGATGGTATTATCCGTTTTTCCGTTACCTCAGACGGCACGACCGGTGAAGAGTGGATTGCTCGCTTGGAAGGTAAGGGCTTTCGTGTCGGTGATTATGCTAAAAGTGTACTTAGATCTCAGGATTTTCAACCGACAAGCAATGTTAATTATGAGGTCGTTGTTCTAAAAGGCGACTTTCCTATTGATGGTTCTCGTACTTCTGTAAATATTAGGAAAAAAGCTAAAAGGCTAAAGTTTATTGTGCCGAATGCCGAGATAGCTTGTCTTATTAGGGAAAAGTTCTTTGATAGAGAATTAGAAACTATGGGGTTATTTTGGATTGTTGTTATGCATGAGCCAATAAAAAACTCTGCTCATGATTTTGTACTGCTCGGCGCTGGTCGTGGTGGTGATGGTCGCTCGCTCAGCTCTCATAATGCCGACTTTGGCATTGAGTGGGGTCGTCTCAATGGTCTGGCTTTTGTCTTCTCACAAGTTTCTGGCTCTTAATGTTTTGACTCTTTGATTAGCCTCTTGTTGCATAAGCGATTTGAGGCTAATTTTTTTAAATTTTGATGGTTAAGCTCTTATTTGACATAAATTAGTATCTATGATAATCTCTTTAAGTTATAAACAGATTCGAATCTATAAGTCCTATATTTAAGTGGCCTACAGAAGTCGGGTCACTTAATTTTTTTATGTCTGAAAACAATGAAAAACAAGATCCTAGTTTCTCGCAACTAGGCATTAGCCCGGCTATTTTGACGGTGCTAGGAAAAATGAAATTTTCCATTCCGACTCCAATTCAAAGAGAGGCTATTCCGGTCGCTATTTTGGGTCAGGATTTAATTGGTGTGGCTCAAACCGGAACCGGTAAGACCTTAGCTTTTGGTATTCCAATGATCCAGCGTTTGCCTGGGCTTCACGGTCGAGGCTTGGTACTTCTACCAACTCGAGAGTTAGCCCTTCAAGTTGAAGAGAATTTACGTCAATTTGGCGGAGCCTTTGGTATGAAAACTGTTGCCTTAATCGGTGGTCAAGCTATCTCCAATCAAATTTTTGCTTTGAAAAGAAAGCCCGACATTATTATTGCCACTCCTGGTCGTTTAATAGATCATATTAAAAGACGAACGGTTCGCCTGGATGACGTCAAGGTTTTAGTGCTTGATGAAGCTGATATGATGTTTGATATGGGTTTTGCTCCCCAAATTGAGGAAGTCCTAGCTAGCGTCCCTAAATTACGTCAAACTATGCTTTTTTCGGCTACTATGCCTCCGGCAATTGTGAAATTAGCAGCTAAGCATTTAAAGACCCCAATCCATATTGAAATGGCTCCTTCAGGAACTACGGCTAAATTAGTTGATCAGGAAATGTATGTCGTCAAAAAGGAAGATAAATTTATTCAATTAGAAAAGATTTTAAAAAATTATCAAGGCTCAGTTCTAATCTTTACTCGAACTAAGCATGGAGCTGCTAATCTTACTAAGAGTCTAATTGGTGTCGGCCAGAAAGCGGTTGAAATTCACTCTAACTTATCTTTTGGTCGCCGTCGTTTAGCGATGGCTGATTTTAAGTCAAAGAAGAGTCGAATTTTAGTAGCCACTGATATTGCTGCTCGAGGCATTGATGTTTCTGGTATTGAATTAGTGGTTAATTATAATTTACCTGATAATTCTGAGGATTATGTTCATCGTATTGGCCGAACTGGCCGAGCTGGCTTAACCGGCAAGGCAATTTCTTTTGCTACCCCTGACCAATTAAAAGATATTAGAAGTATTGAAAAGGTTATCAACAAGACTTTTAATTTAACTAAATTTGCTGAGCTCGACAGATCAACTGTTTTTTCTTCTCATTCTAAGTCTGGTCGTCGAACTAGTTTTAATCGAAATAATAGCTTCGGTAGCTCTCGTCCTGCTAGTCGCTCTAGCAGCCCTTTAGCAACCCCTACTTATCGCCCAGCTAGTCGTTTTGGTGGCTCTGGTGCTGTTAGTAGTTTTAAGGGTAGAGATTTTAATCGTGGTGGGTTTAAGAGCGGTGGTGCTCGTAGTAGTGGCTTCAAGAGCCATTCCAAGAGCACTGGTCGTCGCCCATAACTAGAGTTGATGGTTCAACTGCCGCTGTGTTATAATGATTGAAGATAATAATTTAAATTAATTTCAATTATATGTCCTATGTTGAAGATATCCAATTTTTTCGTGATTTAGAAAAGAATCCCGATATTTATGGCGTTCATATCGACGAGGAGACTAAGCGTGAAATTGAAGCCGAGAAGGCTTTGAAAAGTAAATCAGAAAATTCAACTGAAAAGAAGATTGAGACTTTTGGTCCAACTGCTGAAAATTATCGTAAGATAGTTGACGCTGTTACTAATCTTAGTTTGAAACCGGAATTTTCTCATGATTCTTTAGAAAATAAACTTTTATCTGAACGCAAGAAGATAATCTTAGATTTCCTAAATCAAGTTTTGGGCGATGTCCAGCGTTATGTTTCTACTGTTAATAATTTTAATCTTATTTTTAACAAGCAAAGTGAGGCTAAGGACCGCGATGGTTATTTAGCTGATATCAAGAGTGCTGACGAAGAACGCCGAGCCGTTCATAATCGTCTTATTTCTGATTTAAAAATTTGTATTAGACTTCTTAATATTAATCTTAATGCTGACTTTGATCCTCGTCTTCGCTTCGATTCCGAGCGCAAAATGCCTGATAGGCGTGATTTGTCTGATAGTGAGTTAAAGGCTGTTTTAGAGAAGAGGGAGTATATCAAGTTTGATAAGAAGAACTTTTTCTTTAACGATTTACCCTCTAATCCTCAGAACGAACGAGACTTTATTAAAGATTGGTCATTTGAATTATATGGTGACCTGACTCATCTTAGTAGCGAATTAAAAGAAGCCCTCAATGAAAAAGACTTAGATTAACTCTAAGTCTTTTTTTTCTTTCTTTTCTCTTTTATTTGGTAATATTCATCCTGACCGGACGAACAATTCGTTCGTAGAGATCCGAAAGTTCAATATCGGAATTTGGTGGGACTATCCCTTTATTTTCCAAATCCCTTTTAAACCTCCGCAATTCTTGCCTAATCGACTCGTTATTGTTGTTGTCGATTTGGAATAATTGCGCTCCATTTCTCGAAAAGACTGTGCCGACGATGCCCCCGGCTCTGGCCATTAAGTCAGGATCATTACTAACCAAGAGATTTATTTTTTCGTAATCCATTTTTTTAGGTTTGTTTCTATTTTACATGAAATTAGAAAAATGTCAAGTAGTTGACCAAAAATGCTTTAAGTTCTATCATTTTACTATAATTATTTTAATTTTTATCAATATGATTACTAGCCGTGAGTTACGTCAGAAGTTTTTAGATTTTTTTGCTTCTAAAGGGCATACAATTATTTCTTCAGCTTCTTTAATCCCAGAAAATGATCCAACCGCTTTGTTCACCACTGCCGGCATGCATCCTTTAGTCCCATATCTCTTGGG
>JBAYNC010000088.1:0-4623 GCA_041679025.1 Patescibacteria group bacterium | reverse complement strand
TCTAAAAAAGCTTTTACCCTCATCGAGCTATTGGTTGTAATCGCCATTATTGGTGTTTTAGCAACGGTTTCGGTTATCGCTCTTTCTAACGCTAGATCTAAATCAAGGGATGCTAAGAGAGTCGGTAATATGAAGCAAGTTCAAACTGCCCTGGAGTTATTCTTTAACGACAATGGTCGTTACCCAACTGAACAAGAATGGGCCTTAGGTACTTTATTCTCTACTACTTCAGATGCCACTACCACCTATCTTCAAGTTATTCCAACTGCTCCGATTCCAGCCGATGGCGATTGCAGCGAGAATGAAAATGAATTAAATTATACCCCGATTGATAATGGCGCTTCTTATTCCATCTCTTTCTGTATTGGTAATACCACTGGTACTATTGTCCCAGGAAACAAAACTCTAACCCCATCTGGAATTATTGCCGTTGGTGGCGGAGAAGAGGAGGAAGCCTGCGTTCCTAATTGTACGGGAATTTGTAGTGGTGATGACGGCTGTAATGGTTCTTGTCCTGATAACTGTACCGGAGGAGATGTTTGTACTAATGGTACTTGTCAGGCCCCAGCTTTTTCCTGTGGAAGTGCTTTAATCGATACCCGAGATTCAGAAAGTTATGCTACCGTTAGTATTAATGGTAAATGTTGGATGGCGGAGAACTTGAATTATGATAATGGTTGTGGCAGTGAAACATGGAGTAATTATAATGATGTAGGTTGGTGTGGTTATTATAATAATAATGAAGTTACCTATGGTGATTATGGATTATTATATCAATGGAGTGCTGCCATGGATGGAACAACCGCAGAAGGAGCTCAAGGCGTTTGTCCTACTGGTTGGCATGTGCCAACTGACGTCGAATTAACTGCTTTAAATGATTATTTAGGAACTGATGCTGGGGGACAACTCAAGGAAGCTGGGACAGATCATTGGAGCGGGGAAGAATGTGGGTCGGTAAGTTGCAATAGCTCTGGCTTTACTGGCTTGCCAGCCGGCTTCCGCGATAACACTGATGGTGGCTTCTACTCTAATGGCCTCTATGCTAACTTTTGGTCTTCATCGGATAACGGTCCTACCTATGCCATGTGGCGCGACCTATATTATGGCAATTCTGAATTCAGTAGCGGCACTAGTCCGGTAGCCATGGGCTATTCCCTCCGATGTCTGAGAAATGATCAATAAATAATTCTTACTTAGTTAGTGCTTTGACTCTAACGTTCTCCGGTAATTGGACTTAAGCTCTAATCCAAAGCTTAATTAAGTTGTATTGTTGAACATTAAAATAAAAAATCCTCATCGATAGATGAGGATTTTTTTTGGATGATAAATCATTTTTTAATAATCTTGTAATTCTCTTGGAGCCACATAAAATCTTTTTCCATATTAGCAAAAGTCTTCTTTATTTTTTCGGTGCTGTTATTATTTTTTTTGTAAATTTCTTGTTTCAGTAGTCCCAATACTGTAGCCATAGTACCAAAATAATCGTCATTTTGGACGTGAAATTTAACGCTTTTCTGATCTTTAACCAGCCAAACTATTGGCTTAATATCATAGGCCATAGTTTAGAGAATGCTAATAAACTTATTGGAAGCAATAATAATATGGTCTAAAACTTCAATTCCTAAAATCTTTCCGGCTTCTTTTAACTTCTCGGTTACTTCGCGATCATTGGCGCTAGCTTTCAATTCTCCGGAAGGATGATTATGAGCCACAATCAGAGCAGTGGCGCCATATTGAATAGCTGGGTAGAAAACTTCTCGTGGATGAACAATGCTGGCGTTAATACTGCCGACCGAAATAGTTTCATCATGAATTAATTGATAGCGACTATTTAAATATAGTCCTCGGAATTGCTCTTTGCTCAAATTTCGCATATCAGTTAAATACTCAAAGGCTTGTCGGGCGGAGCGAATATTATTTAATCCCTCGCTCTTTTTTTGAAAGAATCTTCGGCCCAACTCAAAGCAAGCTACTATTTGGCAGGATTTAGAGATAGGGACATTTAATTCGTTGGAAATGGTAGTGGGATTGGTTTGGTTGATAATATTCTTTTCTCCGTATTCTCGCAAGAGTCGGGAAGACATAGTCATTACTTCTTCGCGCTTGGTGCCGGTTCCTAAAATAATGGCTAAGAGTTCGGTAATAGATAGTCCTCGCGGTCCATCGGTGATTAGTTTCTCGCGTGGTTTTTCTTCGTCAGGGAGGTCAGAAACCTTCATAATATACTGCCTGTCGGTAATGCTCATGGTTAGCATCTCATTGGTGGTAATTTGATATTTGGACATATTTAATATAGTTATTTTATATTGCTTTTAATTATAGCAGATTTGTGCTAAATTTAAAATGAAATAAAAAATAATCCGATAAAATATGGACAAAATTAAGGTTTCGCGGCTTAAAAACAAGCTGCCATTATTAGTTATTCCGATGCTGGGGACTAAAACTGTGACGGTTTTGGTGGTTGTCAAGACTGGCTCTAAATATGAGAAAAAGTCAGAGAGTGGCCTGTCTCATTTTGTGGAGCATATTTTCTTTAAGGGTACTATTCGTCGCCCTGATACTTTAGCCCTAGCTTCTGAGCTCGATGCTTTAGGAGGAGAATATAATGCTTTTACTTCCAAGGAATATACCGGTTATTTTGTGAAAGCTGAAGCTCATAAGTTACCGGAAGCTCTGGATATTATCAGCGACATGTTAATTAATTCTTGTTTCTCGGCTGAAGAAATTGAGCGTGAGAAGGGAGTAATTATTGAAGAGATTAATATGTATGAAGATAACCCCATGGCCCAGATTGAAGATATCTTTGAAGAGTTATTATATGGCGACACTCCGGCTGGTCGTTTTACCATTGGTACTAAGGAGAATGTTAACTCTTTCAAGCGCGGCGATTTTATGAAATATCTCAAAACCCAATATGGTATTAATAGTACCTTTGTGGTTGTGGCCGGAAATATCTCTTTCCCGGAAGTGGCTAAAGAGGCTAACAAAGCATTTTGTAATTATCCTGATAATAAGTTTCGGCCTAAGGTTAAGCTGGTAGAGAAACAAAAGGCTCCGGCTCTTAAGATAAAGATTAAGCCGACTGATCAATCTCATCTTTGTTTGGGGGTTAGAACCTTTCCGTCAGGTCATAAAGATGAATTCGTGGCCAAGATTTTAGCGGTAATTTTAGGTGGATCAATGAGCTCTCGTCTTTTTATTGAACTTCGAGAACGTCGAGGTTTAGCCTATTACATTAAAACTCATAATGAATACTATACCGATTCTGGTTATCTGGTAACTCAAGCTGGGGTGCCAAAAGACAAATTGGAAGAATCAGTTCAAGTAATTATGTCAGAATATAGTCGGATTATTAATGAGGAGGTAACGGCAGTGGAGTTAAAGCGCGCTAAAGATATGTATACTGGCCGTTTAGCTATTCAGCTTGAAGCATCTGACGATGTGGCTAATTGGTATGCCAGTCAGGCAATTATGAAGAAAGAATTAATTAGTCCTGATCAATTTTTAAAGAAAATTAAAGCGATAACCGTTTCGGATATTAAGCGGGTAGCTAAGAATATTTTTATTAGTAAGAATTTAAATTTAGCTGTTGTTGGCCCTCTGGCCAGTGAAAAGAAATTAAAAGCAATCCTTAAATTTTAATTATTTATGTCGGCGGAATTATTAGCCAATCTTAACCCTTCGCAACTTCAGGCCGTTACTCATGATTCCGGCCCTCTTTTAATCGTGGCTGGAGCTGGGACGGGGAAGACTACGGTTCTTATTAATCGCTTGGCTTATTTAATTTTGGAAAAGAAAATAAGTCCAGATGATATTTTGCTTCTAACCTTCACTGAAAAAGCTACTTCGGAAATGGAAGAAAGGGCCGACAAAATTCTACCTTATGGTTATTTTGATTTATGGATTAATACCTTTCATGGTTTTAGTGAAAGGTTATTGCGCCAACACGGATTGGACATTGGTCTTAACCCCGATTTCAAGTTGCTTAATACCACCGAGCAATGGGTGCTCATCAAGCGTCACCTTGATGAGTTAGAGCTTGATTATTATCGACCATTGGGGAATCCCAATAAGTTTATCCATGAAATTATCAAACATTTTTCTCGTCTTAAAGATGAAAATATTTCTCCACAAGAATATTTAGATTATGCCAGTAGCTTAGAAAAGTCCGGGGCTATTATTCCTAAAAAAGATAATGATGTTGAAGATGAAGATGACAACGAAGAAATGGAGGCTGATCGGATTAAGGAATTAGCTCGGGCCTATCAAACTTATAATCAAATTTTGCTGGATAATAATTATCTTGATTTTGGTGATTTGATTTTTTATACTCTCAAACTTTTCAAAGAGCGACCTAATATTCTCCAGATTTATCAAGATAAATTTAAGTATATTATGGTCGATGAATTCCAGGATACTAATATGGCCCAATATGAATTATTGAAGCTTTTGGCTGGAAAAAAGCTCAATATGACAGTTGTGGGAGATGACGACCAGTGTTTGCCTGGGGGTAGCTTAATTACTGTTAGAAATGGATTTAAGAGGATTGATAAAATTAAAGTGGGAGATGAGGTAGCAACGGCTGTTGGTCGAGGTTATCTAAGTTATGGGCGAGTTGATTTC